>JALRHZ010000208.1 GCA_023259435.1 Paracoccaceae bacterium
AGCAAGGCACCATCGAGCCCATCACCGTTTAGAACAATGGTTCTCTCTAAAGCTTCGGCGGCTGTTTCCGCAATGGAACGGCTTTTCTCAATAATCTTGGTTCGAACGCGATGCGCTCGCGCCTCAAGGTTTTGCGCCACGTTTAATCCGACATTTCCGGCCCCAACAATCACGATACGCTCTTGGTTGTGATTGGCTTTTCCAAAGACTTCCATGGTGCGGGTTACGTCGTCCACATGGCTCATGACATAGCATTCATCCCCTGCAAACAGCTGATCGCCTGCCTCGGGCGCGAATAATTGATCCCCGCGACGCACCCCGACCACAACAGAGCGCAGCGTCGAGAAGAGATCAGTCAGCTGGCGTAAAGGCGTATTTAAGACAGGGCAATCGTCGGTTAAGCGCAACCCTAACAGCTGGGCCTTGCCGTCCAAGAACATCTCTGTGTCAAATGCTTCGGGAGCCGACAACCTTTTTAGGGCCGCCTCTGCAACTTCGCGTTCGGGCGAAATGACCACATCAATAGGAAGGTGATCACGTCTGTAAAGATCCGAATAAATCGCATTCAAATAGGATTGGCTGCGCAGACGTGCAATCTTGCGCGGTACCTCAAAGACCGAATGGGCAATCTGACAGGTCACCATATTGACTTCGTCCGAATAGGTCGCGGCGATAATCATCTCTGCATCGCGGGCGCCCGCACGTTCCAAAATATCAGGATAAGAGGCAAATCCTGTCACGCCGCGCACATCCAACGTCTCTGTCGCGCGACGCACCAATTCAGGGTTATTATCAACAACCGTTACATCGTTTTTCTCGCCAGCAAGGTGACGGGCAATTTGCCAACCAACCTGACCTGCACCACAGATCAAAATTTTCATCTACGACACCCTTTCCGACGCAGTCGATAGTAGTGAATGCCAGAGGTCGATGCTTTGGTCAATGATCTATTCAGTTTCCGTCAAGCGCCCACTTGTTGAGATACCCAAAGATTTCAGCTTACGATGAAGGGCGCTGCGTTCCATTCCAACAAAATTTGCGGTCTTGGAAATATTTCGACCAAACCGATTTATCTGGGTAATAAGATATTCACGCTCGAATTCTTCGCGCGCTTC
Source organism: Paracoccaceae bacterium (assembly GCA_023259435.1). Lineage (GTDB taxonomy): Bacteria > Pseudomonadota > Alphaproteobacteria > Rhodobacterales > Rhodobacteraceae > JALRHZ01. The sequence continues at coordinate 1,116 of JALRHZ010000208.1, forward strand.
GCGCAAGGGCAATGTGACCAGCCGACCATTCAACGCGCTTGACTGTGCAACATGGTCAAGTCCATCTTCTGACGGAAATTCACTGGGATCAATCTCTCCCCGACCTGTTCCCATGCTAAGGACACGTTCTACAAGGTTTTTCAATTGGCGAATGTTACCCGGCCACTTCATGGCCTGTAGCACCGTAACTGCTTCTGACGAAAATTCGCGTTTTTCATAGCCTTGCGCCTCGGACAAGCGCGCCACGAAATAATCGGCAAGATCAGGAATGTCCTCACGCCGCTCTTCGAGGCTTGGCACCTCTAGTGGAATAACACTTAGGCGATGAAACAACTCTTCGCGAAAGGTTTTCTCGGCGATGGCGGTTTTGAGGTTCTTGGCACTTGAGGAAATGATGCGAAAATCGGCTTTTCGCTTTTCGGTTGCTCCAACTGGCGTATATGTCTGATCCACTAGAACACGCAGCAGTTTTGATTGCGTTTCCAAAGGCAGATCCGCAACCTCATCAAAAAACAATATACCACCTTCGGCGCGTGCAAATAGCCCGGGTTGCACCTGTCCGCTGGCTTCAACTTTGCCATAGAGGATGTCCTCCATGTGATCCGCTGCAACGCTTGCGCAATTTAACACAACAAAGGGCCCATCTGCACGGTTCGACATCTGATGAATATGCCGTGCAATCACTTCTTTTCCGCATCCTGACGGACCTGTGAGCATAAGGCGTGCATTTGAATTTGTGACCTTTTCAACTTGGGCCAAAAAGGTTTTGAATACCGTTCCCTCGCCAACCAGATCAAAACTTGGTTGATCTTTGGATTTCAAGTCACGGTTTTCTTTGCGCAATCGTGACGTCTCCATTGCGCGGCTGATAACCACCAAGAGCTGATCGATGTTAAACGGCTTTTCGATAAAGTCATAAGCCCCTTGTTTGATCGCTGCGACCGCGATTTCAATGTTGCCATGACCTGAGATAATGACAACCGGCACTTGGGGATACTGAATTTTGACCTGTTTCAAAATATCGATCCCGTCCATATCGCTGTCTTTGAGCCAAATGTCCAAAATCAATAGACTGGGTGGGTTTGCCCTAATTTCGGACATAGCCCCATCAGAGGTGCCCGTCATACGGGTTTCATACCCTTCATCCCTTAGGATATCAGAAATTAGCTCGCGGATGTCTTGTTCGTCGTCAACAATTAAAATGTCACTCATTTGTCCCTCTGCCCTTGCGCATCACTCGGGATATCCTGAGTGATTGGCAATTCAATGATAACTTTGGCACCGACAATTCCGCTTCCCTCAAAAATTTCGGCATCGTCAAGACGCAGGGTTCCCCCATGTTCTTCGACAATCTTCTT
>JALRHZ010000209.1:0-348 GCA_023259435.1 Paracoccaceae bacterium
CGTCATATGCACACGGATTTGATGCGTTCGCCCCGTTTCCAGCCAGCACGACACCAAAGCGGCATCTTCATTCGCGCCAAAACGCTCTTCGATGCGGACACGCGTAATGGCATGTTTCCCACCTTCGAATAGAACAGCCTGTCGCTGACGATCTGTTTTATGACGCGCCAAATGCGTTGTAACCTTCATGATGTTACCCGTCTCAAAACTTACCCCGCGAACACCCCGCACACGGGGATCAGAGGCGTCTGGCGCTCCGTAACATATTGCTTGATACAACCGCTCGCACGAGTGATCCTCGAATTGTGCGGCCAATCCATGATGTGCCTTGTCATTTTTCGCAACCAC
>JALRHZ010000209.1:358-2452 GCA_023259435.1 Paracoccaceae bacterium
CACCAAGAGCCCACTTGTATCCTTATCAATCCGATGCACGATACCGGGTCGTTTTTCACCGCCTATGCCCGACAGACTATCAGCACAATGGAACAGCAAAGCATTCACCAGTGTATCCTTTGGGGAACCAGGCGCAGGATGAACAACCATGCCAGCGGGTTTATTTACCACGATCAAATCATGATCTTCGTAAATCACATCCAGCGGGATATCTTGGGCAAGAGTCTCGACCTCTTGTGCAACCTCTTGCACAATCGTCACGGTTTGACCTTCTTGAATGGCGGCTTTGACGTTGGTCACCATAGTGCCATCAATCGACACAGCCCCCTCCTCAATCAAACGCGCGATGCGCGTCCGTGATAGATCAGCTTCCACTGGAACATCGCGCGCAATCGCTTTATCAAGACGCTTAGGCGGATCAGGCTGAATAAGGAATGAAACGATGTCAGACGACATAAAACCCCCATCGGATGAATTTGAACTTCCACCAAGCCTGAAATTCCTGCGTCAGCTGGTGACGGTTTTAACCGCTGTGATGATTGTTGGCGTTGTAACGGTGGTTGTCCTGCTTGTCATCCAGTTACGCACACCGCAAACAAATTTTCCAGATACTCTTATTATTCCCGATGGAGCCAAAGTCACGGCCTTTACAACCGGCAAAGATTGGCACGCAGTCGTGACAGCAGAGGATCAAATTCTAATTCTGAACCAAGATGGTACTGTACGGCAAACAATCCAAGTTCAATCGCAATGATGCGTTAGGGATCCACGCCATCTGTCGTCCCTAGCAGACCTCCAGCCAAAACATAATCGGTGCCCTGCCCCAAAACAGTTCCAATGACCGCATCTTGGCCAAGCTGCCCTGTCGCTTCGAAAACATAGGTGTCGTTGGATACGTCCGAAGGAAGTGTTCCCTCAGCAGAGAACTGTGTGCCGTCAAATTGACCCGATGCTGTGATCCGTTCATTTTCCCAAGTGACTGTGCCATTTTGAAAATCGACGGAGAACCTAGCAGGACCTTCGTATGTATCAACCACGCCGATGTTCGCGCCTGATAGAGATCCAATATCGCGGGTCACAAAGATCTTATAATTGGTGGTATATGTCGCCTCGGCAATAAGTTCTGATCCAACGTTCGCCGGGTCAGATATACCGGCGGCCCCAACAACAGAATTCCCATCAAGGCCGACCACAAAGGCAACCTCCCCAACGTTTGGATCGTACAAAACACCATTGCGCTCGGACGATAAATCCAAAGGGATCATCGCGTCGGTTCCCGATGAAATGGGTGTGATTACTTGAGTACCACCGTTGATAACATTGTTTTCCACCTGCGCTGAGCAGCCCGCAAAACACAGGACAATTGTCACAAGCCCAAAAGGCCTGCGCACGCACCCCAAATTTTTAGACATTAACCCCTACCTAAAACACCCTAGTCACTATTTAACACACTTTGGAATTCACGCCATTCACCCGCGCTCATCCCTGAACTCTCTTGAGTTACACTTTCACCTTTTACCATACGGCGAATACAATCAAGAGCTTTGGACGACAAAGTTGCGCCACCCATGCGGTAGTCCTCAAAGGCGCGATAGGCGTAGGGCACCCAATCGGCAACAATTTTACACATTTCTTCGGCATAGACCCGAATTTCGTATTGCGCATGACTGTCTGCACGCAGGCGGAGGAAATGCAAAAGATTGTGCAAATCCACTTTCCAATACCACTGGGTATAAATGTTCGCAGGCAAATTCATTCGCGCCAATTCCCGTGCGAGGCCTTGTTGACCCTCTTGCGAAATCATTGCCTCGTAATTGTCATAGGCCCGCGCGCTATCTGCTTTTAGGATTTCCAAAACACGCTGTGCCTCGGCCCCTTCTAGGGTTGACCCACGCCCCTGATTGTTCACCACAGACTGCGCAGCGATATGTTCCGGCTGTGGAATATAGAATTCACGATCCAAGATCGAATACCGCGCGGAATACTCGTTCACATTCGCCGTACGATGGCGGATCCATTGACGTGCGACGAAAACCGGCAATTTGACATGCAATTTGATCTCACACATTTCAAAGGGCGTAGAATGCCAGTGGC
>JALRHZ010000210.1 GCA_023259435.1 Paracoccaceae bacterium
ACCCAGCTTGAACCTTTTGAGGCCGCCTATCACAAAGTGGCCGAGTTGACGGAAACTCTGCGTGCAGATGGGCATGAGATCACGCGCCTTGATTTGGGCGGAGGTCTTGGAATTCCTTATGCGCGTTCAAATGAGGCCCCACCGTTGCCAACGGATTATGGCGCTATGGTCAAGCGTGTCTTGGGGCATTTGGGATGCGAGATTGAAATTGAACCGGGCCGGTTGATCGCTGGAAACGCAGGGATTCTTGTGTCCTCTGTTGTATTTGTAAAATCTGGTGAGGATCGTGAATTTTTGATCCTTGATGCGGCAATGAACGATTTAATCCGCCCCGCAATGTATGACGCATATCATGACATCGTGCCAGTGATCGAGCCATCAGCAGGGTTTGAGCCTGCAACATATGATGTTGTTGGACCGGTTTGTGAAAGCGGGGATACCTTTGCCAAAGGCCGCGCAATGGCAAAGCAAGACGAAGATGACCTTGTTGCCTTCCGATCGGCTGGAGCCTACGGCGCGGTCATGTCGAGCGAATATAACACGCGGCCCTTGATCCCCGAGGTTTTGGTGAATGGGGATCAATTCGCGGTGATCCGCCAACGTCCAACCTTTGACGAAATCATTAATCGCGATACTATTCCTTCATGGCTATAATGGCCATGAGGATCGAATTTGAAACAGCATAACCATCACACCCCCTTGCGGGCATCCCCACGCCTTCGCGCTAAAATCTACCTTGGGTGGGGTGCATTGTGGGTCGAGCGGGCCATTGTTGCGTTTTGGCCCGTCCTTGCGGTGCTGGCCTTTGCAATTGGTCTAGCTCGTTTTGATCATGTGTTTCATGTCCCGTTTTTAATGGAAGTCTCGGGCCTGTCCCTGCTGATCTTGAGCGTCTGGGGCGTGTGGCGTTTTCGCGTGCCGCGATGGAATGACGTCATCAATAGGCTGGATATGGCGCAACACAATTGCGCTGTTTCTGCTGTTTTCGATTCCTACTCTGGTCCGCAAGATACGATTTGGGGATTGCATCAAGACCGGATGCTAAGATTGGCCGAGCAGACACCTGCGCTGCGCCCAAGCCCCAAAATTGCGCACTTGGACAGGTTCGGCATCTTCCCAATTGGGCTATGGGTCTTGGCCTTGGGTGTCGTGTTTGGCACGTCAAATTCTATCTTGCCAACGCGCACAGCTTCGGCGCAGATCGACGACCTAGGGTTTGGTCCGCCGTGGGAAGGGTGGGTTTTGCCCCCTGAATATACGCGGCTTCCCTCTTTGTACCTTTTAGATTTGGCAGATCAGTCAGAGATTGAAATCTTTGTCGGATCGGATTTTGAAATTCGCAGCTATCAAGATATGCCGCTGAGCGTTCGGCAAAGCCTAGATACAGACCCTCTGCCAGCTGGTGAGCCGACCACAAAAAACATAACATTTTCCGCGCAACAGCAGGGCGAAGTGCAGATTGAGGATCGCATTTGGCAGGTGTCTTTGCTACGAGACCAAGTCCCATTTGTTGAGGCGCTAGAAGGCTTTCAAACCGAGTTTTTCGGCAAAACAGAGCTTCAGTTCGAAGCGAGCGACGATTTTGGGATCGTGCAGGGCGAAATTTTATTTGAGATAGATTTTGATCAGCTCGACCGCCGGTTTGGCCTTATGTACGACCATGATGGAGACCTGTCATTTTCTGATGGGCTACCTCTGCCGCTGCGGGGTAATAAGGTGGATTTTGTTCAGACCTATACCGCGGATTTTTCAAAACATAAGTTCGCCCATTTGCCGATGAAAATAACCCTACAGGTCGAGGATGCGGTTGGTCAAATTGGAACCTCAACCGAGCTTTATGCGCCCTTACCTGCGCGGCGGTTTTTTGATCCTATTGCCCGCGTGTTTTTAGAACATCGCAGAGATTTGCTGTGGTCCGTTGAAAATCGGATGCGCGTGGCGCGCATGCTGCGAGCCATTCGATATGAACCCGACGCCGTTTTTGATTTCCCAGAAACAGAGGCCGCGGTATCGGAAATTATCGCGAAATTGGAAGATGGCCCGCTCCGCGAGGAAATCCGACAAGAGGTGGCGGAACTGCTATGGTCCATAGCTCTGACCCTAGAAGAGGTCGACCCGCAAGATGCTCTTGAGCGTATGCGGCAAGCTCAAGAGCGGCTAGAAGAGGCGATGCGCAATGGGGCAAGCGATGAAGAAATTGCTGAATTGATGCAAGAATTGCGACGGGCAAATGAAGATTACATGCGCCAGTTGCAACAAGAGGCCGAGCGGGACCGCCAAAACATGTCGCCACAGGATCGGGATTTAGATAACCAACGCGAAAGTTTAGAGCTGAGCCAAGATACGATCCAAGAGATGATGGATAAGATCGAAGAGCT
>JALRHZ010000020.1:0-16934 GCA_023259435.1 Paracoccaceae bacterium
GTCGACAAAGCTTGGAAAAACTCGCGCACCAATTCGGTATCAAAGGTTCCAATTTTTTGCGTCGGAGGGGTGACGTTGAAAATCAGAAATGGACGCGCAGATAGGTCAAGCGCAGTGCGCACCAAGGCATCATCCATCGCCAAAAGGAACGCGCCGTATCGATTGATGCCTTTTTTGTCGCCCAAGGCCTGAACAAGCGCCTGACCCAAAGCGATACCTGTATCTTCGACCGTGTGGTGGTCGTCAATGTGCAAGTCGCCCTTGGCCCGAATAGTCATATCAATCAAAGAGTGGCGTGATAATTGATCTAGCATGTGGTCGAAAAAACCAATGCCTGTGTCATTATTGTAAACGCCCGTTCCATCTAGATTAATCTCGACGGAGATTTGTGTTTCTGCAGTGTCTCGTTGAATGCTCGCTGTGCGCATCTTGTCGTCCTCTTGTCGGCTAGATGACACTTACACGAGACGGTCCTACAAAGGCAACCCGAACAACAAAACGCGCTGTTGTTTGCAGCGCGTCTTGTGAATAGGGTATTGTGTGCGGTGTCTAGTCTGAGAGCGATAGGGACGGATCAAAAACATGAGACGCATTGGCAATGTGGCGTTCAACCATCTTGCGTACCCGTTTTCCACGATGAAAACCCCGAGCCGGCTTGGGCCGGTTCTCAGCGTCCAAAATATCTGGGAACAAATCCATAATTTCTTGCCGCGCCGCATGGCTTAGGGCGCGTGCTGACATATCCCCTAAATACAAGGCCTCGGACAAAAGCCCTGATGTTTCGATGATTTCATGTGAGTCAAACAAGATGTGGATATATTCGACAGGATTTTCAATTTTGAGCGGCTCAACGCCCTTCAAATCAATTAAATCTTTTGCTGGAACCAACATAGAGGTGTCCCCAAACATACGTTGCGCGATTTTTGATGAAATCAAAATGCGATGCTGCGGGGATACAATGATATCGCGGTGAGGAATATTGCTTCCCAAGGTGCCGCGGGAAATCTTAATTGGGTATAGGCTTGGGGTTGCTCGTGCGCGGTCTGGGGTTAGGGTCATGGAACCAATCCAGCGGACGGGTTGAAATCCGTGGTCAAGTGTTTGAACCAAGTCGCCAACTTGCAGCTCTTCAATCGCTATGGCACCGCGCGACGTACTGACAATGGTTCCTGCTGTAAAACAAAGAGGCATCGTCGGGCCCGACATAATGGTCGAATATTCCATGCGCCCGCCTGAAAAAATTCCGCCCGCATCCACACGATCAACGCCATAATTAATGTCACTTGGAATTGTGTTGCCATTCGCTATGAAAAAGAGGTTTATTTCATCCCCGTTTTCCGCAAAGAGATTGACTTTGTGTCCTGTAATTATTGGCGCCCCTGGTGTGGAAATGTCCAAATTTTCCAAGTTTCCAACACCTCCAGAGTAGGTGTAAACCACGCCGTCAATTGTTGCTTCAAACGAAGACATAAACGAAGATTCTTCGAGAAATTCAGCAGAGGTGTCATTTGAGCCGTCCCCAGTGTCGATTATGTCAACATTGGTCAGGGATTGAATGATAGGGTTTGCAGTTGTTCCGGGATCGCCCGATAAGACAAAGGCGATCAAGTCCGTATAGGTTGCCATAACTAGCTCCTGTTCACACGCGATGTTGCGTTGGATGGTTGGGCAACAATAGTATTAAAAGTTACAGTTGCAAGTAATGTCAGTAACACTGTTGCTTTTCTGCAAGAACTCTTCATCTCAGTAAACAAGACATGAAGATAGGTATCTGCAAAATTGGTCGTACCCTTCCAACTCGAATAGCGTCTTATGATCTCGTTGGATCATTTCACCCTACAGATGACCTCGAAAACATGCCTTATTTTCTAAGGCATGTTTTTTGTGACGCTTAGATGTGGATCAGATGGCGTGGATCGGACAGCAATTTACACAGATGCGCCATGAACCGCGCGGCATCCGCGCCGTTGATAACTCGGTGATCATAGCTTAGGTCCAGAGGCGTCATTGGTTTTGGCACGAATGTTTCGCCGTTCCAAACTGGTTCTATTTTGGTTTTTGTGATCCCCAAAATAGCGACCTCGGGCGGATTGACTATGGGGGTAAAGGCTGTGCCGCCGATCCCACCAAGGTTTGATATCGACATAGAGGCGCCCCCCATTTCATCGAGACCCAGTTTGCGATCTTGGGCGCGTTTGGCGAGATTTGCGATGTCGCTGGAGAGTTCAAAAATACCCTTTCGATCCGCGTCACGAATGACGGGAACCATCAAACCATGAGGTGTATCAACCGCAATCCCAATATGGACATACTCCTTATGCGTCAGCGTTTTGCCATCTGCGGACAAGGATGTGTTGAACAATGGAAACGCTCGCAAGGTTTGTGCTAAGGCCATGACGTGGAATGACAGCCCCGTGACTTTGACACCGCGTTCTGCGGCCTCAGATTTCAGCGATTTGCGAAACGCCTCGATCTGGGACACATCTGCTTGGTCATGGTGAGTCACTTGTGGGATCATCGCGTTGGCCGCGCCTAGATTTGCACTGGCCACTTGGGCAAAGCGGCTGGTCGGTTCGGTGGTCACTGGGCCATATTGGGCGTGATCCACGTCCCAATATTTTCCGTGATCTGATGACGCTGTCCCCATGGGGACGGTATCGGATAAATCATCCAAGGTAATATGCGTGCGGCCCAATTGCTTGGCCCGCAGCTCCAAATCTATGCCACGTTCGCGGGCCTTGGCCCGAACAGAGGGAGATGCAATGATATCTGACATAATGTGTTCTTACCAACTGGCCGAGATATATTGGGTTTCCATGAACTCTAGCATGCCTTCATGGCCGCCTTCACGGCCCAAACCGGATTGTTTCGTTCCACCAAATGGCGCAGCTGGATCGGAGACCAACCCGCGGTTTAGACCAACCATCCCATAGTCGAGACGTTCGCAAACCTGTAACGCACGTTTCATTTCCTCGGAAAAGACATAGGCAACCAATCCGTATTCGGTGTCATTTGCACGGCGAATAACGTCCTCTTGATCGCTAAAGGTTTGGATCGCAGCCACTGGCCCAAAGATTTCGTCATGCACACAGTCAGCGGTTTCTGGCACGTTCGACAAAACCGTTGGGGGATAGTAAAACCCAACCCCGTCCGGAGTATGACCGCCGACCTCAATCTTGGCACCTTTGGCAACGGCATCGGCCACAAATTCGGCCACCTTGTCGCGGGTGTCTGCGTTGACCAGTGGGCCAACGTCAACGGTTGGATCAGTTCCATCACCCATTTTCAATGCACCCATGGCAGTAGAGAATTTTGATGTAAATTCGGCCGCAACTGCGTCGTGGACATAGATGCGGTTGGCGGCAGTGCATGCTTCGCCCAAGTTGCGCATTTTTGCCAGCATTGCGCCCTCGACGGCGATGTCGATATCGGCATCTTCAAACACGATCAATGGGGCGTTTCCGCCCAATTCCATAGCAGGTTTCAGCACCTGATCCGCCGCCGAATGCAGCAATTTGCGACCAACACCTGTTGAACCTGTAAAGCTAACAACACGCACGCGTGGATCATGCAGCATATGATCCACCAAGGCGCCCGTGCGTTTGGATGGTAATACATTGACCAACCCCTTGGGAACGCCTGCTTCCTCTAACAAAGGCATCAGGGCCAGCATCGTCAGGGGTGTCTCAGACGCGGGTTTGATGATCACCGCACATCCTGCTGCCAAGGCTGGTGCGATTTTTCGGGTGCCCATCGCAGCGGGGTAATTCCATGGGGTCACCAAAACGGCCAGTCCCGCAGGTTTATGTTGCACCATAATGCGCGCGCCACTGGCAGGGGCGTGGGTGATCATGCCATCGGCACGCACGGCCTCTTCTGCGAACCAGCGGAAAAACTCGGCGGCATAGGTGGCCTCGCCCATCGCATCCGCGCGGGCTTTGCCATTTTCCAAGGTAATCAGATGGGCAAAGTCTTCTAAACGGGCTGTCATCAATTCCCATGCTTTACGCAGGATTTCAGAGCGTGCGCGGGGGGTGCGGGCGGCCCATTCCTTCATCGCAGCTTCTGCCGCGTCTAGGGCGGCATCTGCATCCGCGATATCGGCCGAGGCCACAGAGGCGATGACCTGTTCCGTTGCAGGGTTTAAGACATCAAAGCGTTCGTTTGATGCACCTGTTTCCCATGTCCCGTTGATGTAGAGGTCTGTGTATTCCATGTCTGTTTTCCTTGGCTTACAACACTTGGCGCAGCGGTTGTTCAAGTGTTTGGCTAAATTCGGTGATAAAGGTGATGGCCTGTTGCGCCGTCATTTGATGCACATTGTATTCCAGTGTGATGGCCAACTTGTTCGCGGATTTCTGGATCAAGGTCATTGTTGGTGCGCCATTTGACCCAACCTGTGCGGCTTGCAGCGGCGAATTGCGTAGATCGAAGATCATCAGATCCACACTGTCGGGCGCGTCAGTTACGGCGGTGGCCCCCATTGGACCAACGTCAAAGTGCTGTGCCGAAATTGGGGTTGCGACTGTTATGTTGGCGCGGTCTTGGGGCAATGCACCGCCTGCAAACCCTGCAATCAATGTGGCATCGTCAAATGTGCCGGACCACTGTGTGAATTCGAAAAGGGCGGCAGGATTGATTTTCGCCTTGAGTTGGGCGGATTGTGCTGCTGTGGTGGGTGCTGGTTGCGTTTTTGGCAAGGTGCGCAGAATGTCGATGTCAGCGACATGATAAGGTTGCGGATGACCCATCGCGACCAGATCATTCAAATCCAACCCCATTTGCAACGCCATACGTCGTGCTTTGGGCGATGCTAGGATTTTGCCGTTGCCTGCTGTACCACCGGTTTTAAGGGGCGGTACAGGTTTTTCGGGGGCAGGGGCATCTGATTGCGGAGGTGTGCTGTTCTCAACGGGCTTGGCAGCAGCGGCGCTGCTGCGATCCAGTGAAAGGGTTGTTTCTGGTGTCTCGGCTGTAAGTATCGCGATGGTGTCGCCCACAGGGGCCTCGGATCCCACAGGATAGAGCAGGGCGGCAAGGAATCCGTCTTGGCCGGCCTCAACCTCCATCGTGGATTTGTCGGTTTCGACCTCAAACAAAATATCTTGGGCGGCAACTGCGTCCCCCAATGACTTATGCCATGCCACGATCAGGCCCGTATCTTGGGCCATGCCCAAGGCGGGCATGATGATGTTATGACCTGTTGGCAATTGCGATGGTTCGGGGACGGGTGCGGGTGCATCCGCCGCGTGTTCCGGTGTTTCGGTGATCTGTGCGATTACTTGGCCCACGGGGACGTCTGAACCAGCGCCCTGTGTGACGTTTGACAAATACCCATCGGCTTGGGCCTCGACCTCCATCGTGGATTTGTCTGTTTCCACCTCAAACAGGACATCACCGCTGGCCACAGCATCGCCGGGATGTTTATGCCAAGCGACCAATAGCCCCGTGTCCTGTGCCATGCCCAAAGCGGGCATGATGACATCATGCGGCATGAATCATCTCCCCTAGCATCAATTTGCGTGCGTTTTCGACGACAGCTTGGGGTGTGGGGACGGTGATATCCTCAAGCGCGGGCGAGAATGGCACAGGCACATCCATCGCACCCATGCGCAACACAGGGGCGTCCAAATGATAGAACGCCTTTTCGTTGATGCGTCCTGCGATTTCACCTGTGACACCATAGCTTTGATGGCCTTCGTCGACGACAATCACACGACTGGTTTTCTTGGCCGATGCGATCAGCGTTTTTTCGTCCAATGGCACGATTGTGCGCGGATCAATGACCTCGGCGCTGATGCCTTCGGCGGCCAAGATTTCGGCGGCCTCTTCGCAGACTTGTACCATTGACGATGTGGCGATCAAGGTAATGTCGCTGCCTTCGCGTTTGATGTTCGCCTCGCCAAAGGGGATCAAGTATTCCTCTTCTGGAACGGGCGCTTTGTCGTTATACATCAGCTTGTCTTCGAAAATCACAACGGGGTTGTTGTCACGAATGGCCGTTTTCATCAGGCCTTTCGCCTCATAAGCGGATGACGGCATCGCGACCTTTAGGCCGGGAATATGGGCCACCAAGGCATGCAACGATTGGCTGTGTTGTGCAGCAGAGCGGCGCGTCGCACCGAGGTTTGTACGCAAGACCAACGGAACATTCAGTTTGCCGCCTGACATGTAGTGCGTTTTGGCGGCTTGGTTACACAACTGATCCATGATCAGGTAAATGAAGTCGCCAAACATCAGGTCCACAACAGGGCGTGTGCCCGTCATTGCGGCACCCACGGCCAACCCCATGAACCCGGGTTCGGCAATGGGTGTGTCGACAACACGTGCGGTGCCGAACTCTTCGACCAGACCGCTCAGGACTTTGAACGGGGTGCCGGCTTCGGCCACGTCTTCGCCGATGATGAAAACTGTTTCATCGCGGCGCATTTCTTCGGCCAACGCCTCGTTTACCGCTTGGGATATGGTGATCTCTCTCATGGTGTTTATCCTTGCGCCAATGCGTGTGTCACGTCGGTAAAGACATGCATGTCCACTTCGGACACATCGGGATATTTTGCGTTTAATGCGTAGTCGACCGCTGCGGCAGCATCGTCTTTGATTTCGGCGTTCATCGCGTCGATTTCTGCCTCAGATATGATGCCTTCGGACACAAGCCAACTGCGGAACCGGATGATTGGATCGCGGTTTTCTTTCCAATCCTGCTCTTCTTCTTTTGAGCGGTAATATTCACGGTTGATGTCGCCTACGTGGTGGCCGTGATACCGATAGGTCATCAATTCGATGAAAAACGGCCCTTCGCCTTTGCGGCACCGTTCAACCAATTGTTCGGTTAATGCGTTGACGGCCAAAACATCCTGTCCATCGACCTGAAACGCCTCCATGCCAAAGGCCTCGGCGCGGGCGGTTATGGATCCGGCGGCGATTTCTTCGGTCTTGGTGTATTCGGAATATCCGTTATTTTCACAGGCATAAATGACGGGCAGGTTCCATAGGGCGGCCATATTCATGGTTTCATACATTAAACCTTGTGCGGTTGCGCCATCGCCAAAGAAACAGACGGTCACGTCATCTTTGCCCAACAATTTGGCCGAAAACGCGGATCCAGTCGCAATGCCCATTGACCCGCCTACGATCGCATTGGCGCCTAGGTTGCCGTTGGATTGGTCGGCAATATGCATAGATCCGCCTTTGCCACGACAATACCCTTCTTCTTTGCCTAATAGTTCGCAGAACATTTCTTTGAACTCGGCGCCTTTGGCGACACAGTGGCCGTGACCTCGGTGCGTTGAAGTGATTTTATCGGTTTTACGCAGGGCTTCACAAATGCCGACTGCGACGGCCTCTTCGCCTGAATACATATGCGTCAGGCCGGGCATTTTGGCGGACAAATACAATTGGTTTGCGTTGTCTTCAAATGTGCGGATGCGCACCATTTGGCGGTACATGCGCAGGTAATCTTGCGCGTTGTGATGTGGTTTTGACGGGCTCATGTGTGATCTCATTTCAAAAATGTCTGGCCCCAAAGGGAGGAGGGGCCAGACAGTTGGGAGGATTAGTATCGGTTTGCGATAGGGAGTTCTTCTGCTGGGAACAGCGAAATAACTTCGCACCCTGTCTCGGTGACGACCACTTCTTCTTCGATCCGTGCTGCGGAATATCCATCTGTTGCAGGACAGTAGGTTTCCAGCGCGAACACCATACCCGTTTGAATTTCCATCGGGTGGTCCATGCTAACCGCGCGTGAAATGATCGGCCGCTCGTGCAGCGCCAGACCCAGACCGTGACCGAATTGCAGGCCAAAGGCTTGATCCTCATTGGCAAAGCCAAGTTCCTGCGCCGTCGGCCAAACTGCGGCCACTTTGTCTGTGGTCACACCTGGCTTGATCATGGCAATCGACGCATCAATCCATTCCCGCGCTTTGACATAGGCATCATTTTGCGCAGGTGTGGCGCGACCCACGTTAAAGGTACGATAATAACACGTGCGATAGCCTTGATAAGATTGCAAAATATCAAAGAACGCCTGATCGCCCGGACGGATCAAGCGATCCGAGAAGTTATGCGGGTGCGGGTTGCAGCGCTCGCCCGAAATCGCGTTGATCGCCTCGACATCGTCACTGCCCATTTCATAGAGCATCTTGTTCGACAATGCGACGATGTCGTTTTCACGCACACCCGGTTTTAGCTCTTCATAGATCATGTGGTAAACGCCATCTACCATTGATGCGGCCTGCGTGAGCAATTGGATCTCATCCCAGTTTTTGATCTCACGAGCAGCAAGCATGATCTGTTGACCATCGATCACGTGCAGGCCTTCTTCTTGTAGGGCGTGGAACATGGCGGTTTCAGCATAATCGACACCCACAGGCATATCACCCATGCCCGCATCTCGAATGAGGCCGGCGATTTGCTTGGCGTATTTTTTCATAAGGCCGAATTCAGGTGGGATCGTGCCACGCATACCAACAACGCCCGCCAGACAATGATCCGGTTCCAACCAGTCGGAATAGCGCTTGTGATGCTCGGCTGCCGAGCCGAAATCCCACACATAGGGGCTGTCGTCACCGGTTAGCAGACAGAAACGGCACATTTTGTCCCGTTCCCATTCGCCAATCTTAGTTGCCGACACATAGCGGATGTTGTTCACATCAAACAAAAGAAGCGTGCCTGCGGGCGAGTTTTGCAGACTTTGACGCGTGCGCGCCAAACGATAGCGGCGCAAACGATCGTGATCGACGCGGCGCTCGAAATCGACGCTCATGTGGCCCCACGCGGGCAGGCGGTCGCGCCATTCCCAATTAGGTTCAAGATCCTGCGGCGTAAGCAGGTTCGGCATTAAGGCATTGCCTGGACGTTCTGACATGACTGTCTCCTTAGGGGAAAGACCCCATTGTGCATGTTGCGATTAGAAAACTTGCGATGTTATTGGATGCACCAACCGCCATCGATGTGGATCATTTGGCCAGTCATGTAGTCACTGTCATCCGAGGCAAGGAAGGATGCTGTGCCAACGATATCCTTGGGATACGAGACGCGCTTGATCTGAAGCGCATCGCGCACGATATCATCATAGGCTTGGCCTTCGCGCTCTTTGAACCCGATATCGACCAAGTCTTTGTCCAACTGTTCCCAAAGAGGGGTGACAACCACACCAGGGGCATAGCCGTTTACGGTGATGTTATGTTCGGCCAGTCCGACCGCGCCACAATGCGTAAGCGCCAAACAGCCATATTTCGATGTGCAATAGACGGTTACATCAACAAGAGGTTTGCGCGATGCGATTGATCCGACGTTGATCAATTTGTATGGATGATCTGCCATCGGGCCTTGGGCGATCATTTGCTTTGCCGTTTCTTGCATGCCGAGCCACATCGCTTTGGTGTTGACGTTCATGATCATGTCCCAGTTATCTTCGTCGATATCCATAAAGAAACGGGGTTTGTTCAGGCCCGCGTTAAACAGGCCAACGTTGATAGAGCCAAAGGCCTCGACCGTGGCGGCAACGGCGGCTGCGTTGTCTTCGCGTTTGGTGACGTCCATTTTGACGGCGATTGCCTTGCCATTTCCGGCCGCGTTAATCGCGTCCGCTACTTTTTGGGCCTCAACGAGATCAAGATCCCCAATACAAACATTTGCGCCTTGCGCGGCAAAGCTTTCTGCGTTCGCTGCACCCATGCCGCGTGCGGCACCAGTGATTAAAACGTTTTTTCCTTTTAGGCGATTGGGGTCCATGATTTTCCTCCTAAGTCACGTTATCGCGTTATCTTCCAAGAGCCTGTCTGCTCTTTCTTGTGCTTTCCGTAATGTGTCACGGGGGGATTGAATCCCGCGTAACATATCGTGAAATTCCTCTCCGCAAATCTGGATGACTCCACAGATTTCGGGAACGGGGGGCCGTGGCCAATGTTGCAATTCATCACGCCAAGACATGCCATCTACGGCCTCAAAAATGGGTGAGAGGCGGCGGACCTCTGGATCGGCACCTACCGAATAGCGTGGATTTGTCCGGCTGCCGTTTTGAACGTATAATTTCTGTGCCTCGGGCGAGGTAAAGGCAATGAGCGCCTCAACCGCAGCAGGCACGCGTTCGGGTGGCAAATTGGCAGGAATGCCCATAACATATCCGCCAACTGGAGCAACTTGTGGTACGCCGGGCGCACTTGGGTGTGGGGCGTATCCCGTTTGCTCGAAGGCGGGCGAAGTTTCGTCCAATTCAAAATATGGGGCCAGCAATGTGTACCCATATGCCATCGCAATTTTGCCCGATGCATAGGGCCGGACGCGCTCATACCAAGACATCGACAGAATATCTGGGGGAGAGTAGCGCAGCAATTGTAGCAAAAATTCAGCAGCGGCTAGCGCCTTTGGTGTATCAATGGTGAATTCATAATCACGGCGGGCAAGCGCATCTGTATCAAAACCGCCCGCAATTTCATCCATGGCAACGATGGGTTGTCCAAAATCTGCCATTGTCATCAACACGGTATGGCCCAATGCTGTGCCCCGTGCGGCATTCCATGCAATGCCATACCGCCCATGATGTGGATCGTGAAAATGTGCAGCTGCTTGCAGCAGTTGGTCTGTTGTTGCAGGTGCTTCAAAGCCTGCTTTGGCAAACAGGTCCTTGCGATAAAACAACAACTCGGGCGTTGTTTGTGCAGGTACACCAAAGGCGCGTCCGCCCCAATGGGCCGCTTTCCAGCCCGCCGTGTGAAAGTCGCTTGGATCCAATCTGGATAAATCCATGATGTCGGCCAAGGGCATGAGGATCCCGTTTTCTGCAAATTCGCCAACCCATGGCAAGTCTAAAGCGATAATATCATATCGGCTCGTTTTACGTTCTGCGTTGCGCATCGCCTCTTCGCGCAGGCGATCAATGGAAAAGGCGCGTTGGTGAATTTGTGTGCCAATGACTTGTTCAAATTGGCGTTTTAGATTTTCCATGACCATAAAGGTCGGGTCCCCATGGACCAACGCACGAATTCCGCCTGCGACCTTTAAAGGCTCTGATAGAACCTGCATTGGGGGGATGGATTGCGCTGACATGTATGAGCCGCCAAAGAAATAATCTTTGGATCCGGTTTGTATATTTGGTGATCCAAATTGCGTTTCAGCCAGGCGACGGATGCGACCGGTTAATCGCGTCCATTGGTTCAACAGTTTATCGCTGGGATGCATGGTAAAGCTTTTGCCCGTTTTCGTGCGTGGGCGTTGGTCAATCAAACCTGCATCTACCATCTCCTTTAATCGGCGCGTTGCTGTGGCGTATGGAACGCGGCTGGCGCTGATTAATGCAGTGGGTGTGATTGTTTTGGCTTCCAGATGGCCGCGCACCAAATAGGCGGCCATATTGAAATAGGCGTTTGCCGAATACAGTTCTAACGTTTCATCTATTTCGGCGGCGAACCCCTCAAGGAACGATGTCACTTGAAGCACCTCTGTCTTTACCTGAGGTGAGGCGAAAGCCGTAGAGTTATGTTCACTGACCGCGTTCATTGATGTATTTCGTGTCCGACTTTTCGATAATATGTTCAAATTGGATTTTTCAGTCATGCGCTTCACAGACCTTTCAAAAGATGTTGAATTTGAAGATTGCAATATACTTCATAAATATCCAAAATGAATATTGAATTATTCAAAATGGATTAATTTGCTACGTTTTTGGATGAAATATCGCGTCAACAATCAACCATTCGCCGATCCGCTCGAGTGTTTGGACCAAAGACCGTGAGTGTGTGGATCGTGTTTGGATAATTAAACGGGAGGAGACCCAATAATGAAACTACGTTCAATATTTGCAGCGAGCGTCGCAACCACCAGCTTGGCAATTGCAGGTGCTGCATCAGCAGAAACATATAAAATCGGTATCACTCAGAACAACGTTGGCGTTGACAGCTATCAAACGACCTATGAAAAAGCGTTCATCGAAGCAGCCAATGCAAACGCAAACGTCGAAACAGTTGTTTTGGATGCAGGCGGAGACGTTGCACGTCAGATCGCCCAGATGGAAGATCTGATCCAACAAGAAGTAGACGCCATCATTATCTGGCCAACAAACGGCGAAGCAGTTATCCCTGCTGTCCGCAAAGCGAAAAAAGCAGGCATTCCTGTCATCGCCACCAATTCGAACATCGCAGAAGCTGGCTTTGATTTCATTTCTTCATTCTCAGGCCCTGATAACATCACCCAAGGATCACGTTCTGCAGAGATCATGTGCGACAAGTTCAAGGCAATGGGCATTGAGAACAGCGCAAAGGTTGTACACATCACCGGCCAACCTGGTTACACAACAGCAATCGAACGTGCCAAAGGCTTTAATGATCGTTTGCCAGAAGTTTGCCCAAACGTAGAGCAAATTGACGAGCAACCAGGTGATTGGAACCGCGAAAAGTCACAAAAAGTGATGGAAGCATTCTTGGTCAAATACGACACCATCAACGGCGTTTATTCCGGCGATGACAACATGGGTGTTGGCGCATTGAACGCAGCCAAGGCAGCGGGTCGTGATGGCATCATTTTTGTCGGCGCGACAAACTTTGCCGTAGGGTACGAAGCAATGGAGCGTGGCGAGTATTGGGGATCTATCTACCAATCACCTGTTGATGACGCGAAGGCGGCTTTGAAAACTGCAATCGACGTTTTGGACGGAAAAGACGTTCCATTCCTGAACTACTTTGACACGCCAAAGATCACTCAGGACAATATGTCAAACTTTACTAAACCAGTGTTCTAAAGCTGGCCAGAACTGGGTGCGGGAAAGGCCGCACCCAGTTTTTATAAAAATCTAAAAAAGTTAGGAATCCAATATGGCGCGTTTGCAGGGGCGGTCATGTATTGTAACGGGGGCGGCCCAAGGAATTGGCCGTGCAATTGGCGAAGCGTTATTAGACGAAGGCGCGGATGTTTGTTTTTCTGATATAAACGCGGACAAGGTTGCGATGGTTGCGGACGATAATATCAATCGGGCAGCGGCCGGTGGTGGAAAAGTAACCCATGCGGTTGTCGATGTCACCGATCGCGCATCTGTGCGCGCAATGATTGATCACACGGTTGAGGAATTCGGTAAATTGGATGTGAAATTCAATAACGCCGGTGTCAATAAACCGATGAATTTTCTTGATGTAACCGAAGAAAACTGGCGTTTTATAATGGATGTCAACGGTTTGGGCTGTTTGATTGGGATGCAAGAGGCCGCCCAACAGTTTATTCGACAAGGAACATTTGGTAAAATCATCAACACCGCCTCGATTGCCAGCCGGCAGGGGTTTGACAATGTTGCCCCCTATTGTGCCTCGAAATGGGGTGTGGTGGCGATGACCCAATCAGCGGCACGCGATTTGGCAAAACACGACATCACAGTGACAGGTTTTGCCCCGGGTGTTGTCGCAACAGAGATGTGGGAACAAGTGGATAAGGACTTGATGGAAATTGGCGCGTCCGAACGCCCAGGGCAAGCCATGGAAGAATTTTCATCCGAAATATTAAAGGGTCGTGTGGCAACACCGGCTGACATTACTGGCACCACTACGTTTTTGGCATCCAAAGACAGCGATTACATGACAGGCCAGATTGTCATGATAGATGGTGGGATGACGCTGGTATAATTTTCTGGCCTAAGGGAGGGAACCATGGCTGGTCTAACAAAACATGACCTCGGGCAGATATTGGCCCGACAGGGGATCTTGATTGCGTTTGTGGTGTTTATGATCGGGTTTTCGATTGCAAACTCACGGTTCATTGATCCTGATAACATAATGGGGGTGATCAGATCATCGGCCATTTTAGGCGTTATGGCCCTTGGCGTGACTTTTGTTGTCATTAGCGGCAATTTGGATTTGTCGGTTGGGTCTATGATGTCATTCTCAACTATCGTTGTTTTGGATCTACACGACAAAATCGGGCCATTCATGGCAATTCCCACAATGTTTATCATGACTATGGCGCTTGGCGCCTTTATCGGATTTTTGGTGGCCTATCTCAAACTGAATTCCTTGATCGTTACCTTGGGAATGTTGTCGGCCATCCATGGCCTGACCCTAACATATTCAGGCGGCAAAAACATGGATATCGCTGATAAAGAAGGTACGTGGTTTAAGGTCTTTGGCCAAGGGGATGCAATGGGCATCCCAATTCCGATTTTGATCTTTGTCGTCTTAGCGGCCGTTTTGGGGTTGCTTCTTGCCAAAACGCCCTTTGGCCGCAGCGTCTATGCGGTGGGGGGCAATGGGGTTGCTGCGACTTTTTCTGGCCTGCGCCGCCCGCGCGTGGTGTTTATGTGTTACATCATTTCTTCGTTTTGCGTTGCAACCGCTGGTTTGTTACAGGCCAGCCGAAGTCTGGGGTCACAAAACACCGTTGGGCAAGGGCTTGAACTTGAGGTTTTGGCCGCTGTTATTTTGGGTGGCGCATCGCTTTTGGGCGGGTCGGGCACAGTTTTCAAAACAGTGATTGGCGTTTTGATCCTAGGGTTTATCCAAAACGGACTGCTTCTGGTTGGGTTGCAGTTTTATGTTCAATACGTGGTGACTTGGGTCATCATCATTCTGGCAGTCTGGCTTGATATCGCGGCAAAACGTGGCAAGCTGTGGTCCCCCATCGCGTAAGGAGAAATCTGATGAAATCTGGAACGCTTTCCACGTTGTTAAGCCGCGGTGCGATTTGGGGATTTATTGTCCTTGAGCTGATCTTCTTTACGGTGGCTGGTGAATTCTTTTCGCTGAGCGAAAAGGCATTCATGGACGTTGACAACATGTTGTTATTGTTCAAACAATCCGCGCCGATTGGGATTATTGCGATGGGCATGACAATCATCATGGTCAACGGCAATATCGACCTAAGTGTTGGGGCGATTTATGCCCTATGCGCGATTGTTTTACTCGACAGCATGACATGGCCCATGTTCGCAGGTCTTGGTGATATGGTGATCCCTGTCTCATGGGCCTTGGCCCTGATCGTTGGGGTCGCGTTGGGGGCGCTAAATGGGTTCATCGTATGGAAAACGGGGGTGGATGCATTTATCGTCACCTTGGGGTCCATGTTGGGATATCGCGGGTTGGTCTTTATGTATAATGGCGAACAACCCACCAGCCATCTGAACTGGACATTGGTCGATTTTGCCGAGGCGCAGTTTCTGGGCCTGCACACGCCAACATGGTTTTTGTTGGTCGTGACCGTCGTCATTTGGTTCATTATGAACAAAACCGTTCATGGGCGTAATGCCTATGCGATTGGTGATAATCGGACCGCTGCGGTAAATGCAGGCATTCGGGTTGGTCCGCATATGATGATCAATTTTATGATCATTGGATTTTTGGCGGCCCTATCGGCGGTGGTGTTTTATTCAGAATCTGGATCCGTCAATCCCAATGATGGAGAGCTCTATGAGCTTTGGGTTATCACGGCCGTTGTTTTGGGCGGAACCAAGTTAACGGGCGGGGCGGGGTCGATCATCTCGACATTTGGTGGTGTCCTCGCAATTCAGCTTCTACGCAAAGGGTTGTCGCACATCGGAGCCGATACTGAGACGGTGAACCTTGTCATTGGGTTGATCCTAATCGCGGTTCTATTCCTTGATCGTCAGTTGAATATCAAAGGCAAAGAGGAGTTGAAGGTATGACCGAACAACACCCAGTTCTCAGGCTTGAAAATATTGTTAAAACCTTTCCTGGTGTGCGTGCCTTGGATGGCGTTTCATTTGAAGTCATGCCCGGCGAAGTGCACGCCCTCATGGGAGAAAACGGTGCTGGTAAATCCACATTGATGAAGGTCTTGGGTGGTATATATCAACCCGATCAAGGACACATCATTGTGCGCGAACAGCCCGTCAATATGACCACGCCGCTTGAGGCAAAAGACCATGGTATTTTGTTCATTCACCAAGAGCTAAGTTTGGCAACTGAGTTAAGTGTGGCCGAAAATATCTTTTTGGGCGAATTGCCTCGCAAGTCCTTTGGTCGGGTGGATTGGGCCAAGCTATATGATCAAACGGACGCAATTTTGTCGATGCTCAAGGTCGGGTTTAATGCCCGTACCCGTGTCGGCGAACTATCCATCGCAAACCAGCAAATGGTCGAAATCGCGCGCGCTTTGACCCATGATGCGCGCGCTGTGATTTTTGATGAACCGACTGCCTCGCTTACGGACGCGGAAAAAGTTGTCTTGTTCGATGTGATCAAAGATCTTACCGCCAAAGGTGTCGGGATCGTCTATATTTCCCACCGTATGGAGGAAATATTCCATATGACCGATCGCATCAGCGTTTTGCGAGATGGTCAGTATCGAGGAACAGTTGAAACAGCCAATACAAATGAAGAGGAAGTAACCCAGCTGATGATCGGTCGCAAACTTGATCTGTCGCGTGCGGCGTTGGATCATGAGTTTGGTGAAACCGCGTTAGAGGTGCGTAACTTGTCCTGTGGTGATCTGTACCATGATGTCGATTTCCACGTAAAACGCGGTGAGGTGCTTGGGTTTTATGGCCTTGTCGGGGCAGGGCGCACGGAAATTGCCGAAACCTTATTCGGATTGCGCGATCCAAGTGCGGGTGAGATTTTGCTAAATGGTGTTGCTGTCACAATCACCTCTCCTGCTGATGCGATTGCCAAAGGCATTTCACTTGTCCCCGAAGATCGCAAAGGACAAGGGTTGGTGTTGGGCATGAATTGCCGCGATAACATGACCCTGCCACAGGTGGATCAATTGAGCTCTGGCCCGTTTGTGGATCAAGGAGCAGAGATCGAAATTTTCGACAAATACAAAGACAGCCTCGACATTCGAACCCCAAGCTGGCGGCAAACCGTTGGCAATTTATCGGGCGGCAATCAGCAGAAGCTGGTTCTCGGCCGCGAGATGGAACAGAATCCACGGCTTCTTTTGATCGGACAGCCAACGCGCGGCGTCGATATCGGCGCGATCACCTTCATCCACAAGCG
>JALRHZ010000020.1:16944-22830 GCA_023259435.1 Paracoccaceae bacterium
CGTGAATTGGCCGCGCAAGGCTATGCGGTGATCGTGATTAGTTCTGAGATGCCCGAGGTGTTGCGTGTCTCTGACCGGATTGTGGCAATGTATAGCGGCCGCATCATGCGCACGTTTACCTCGCAAGAGGTGACAGAGGACAATCTGATCCAAGCGATTTCAGGGTTAGAGGGTGCCAAGGTGGCATCATGACCCGCATTGGGTTTGCGGGTTTGGGGCGGATGGGCCGTCTCATGGCGGCCAATTTGATAAAGGCCGGCTTTGATGTGGTTGTTTGGAACCGGACACAACAAACGGCGGTGGAGTTTGCCAAACGTCACGGCGTGACCTCGGTGGCGCGGCCAGTTGATTTGGCCAATTCCTGCGAGATTGTCGTGACAATGCTGGCAGACGATGCATCGTCCTCAAACGTCCATTTTGGCGCTCATGGTCTGTTTGCAGGACATCAAGTCAAAACATTTGTTGAAATGGGGACGATGAGCTGTGATCATATTCTGGCGCTTGCTGCATCTACACCCGCATGTGCGCGGGTTGTTGATGCCCCTGTGTCCGGTGCCACACAGGCGGCAGAGGCAGGTGATCTAATGATCATGGTGGGTGCGTCTGACGCACAAGCACATTCTTTTGCCCCGATCTTGGACGCGATGGGGTCGCGCATCATGTATTTAGGAAAAACGGGCGATGGTGCGGTGATGAAGTTGTCCGTGAATGCCCTGATCCATGGCATAAACCAAACCTTTTCGGAGGCAATGAGCGTTGCCCAAGCTGCAGGCATTGCACCAAATAAGGCGTATGACGTCATTCAAGCCAGCGCCGCTTGTCCACCAATGTTGAATTACCGTCGCCCGTTGTATTTGGACGAAACCGCACATGAGGTCACTTTTACGGTTTCTTTGGCGCGCAAGGATATGGCCGTTATGACCGGCTTGGCGCGTGAATTTGGGATCAAAACACCGCAGTGCGATGTCACCTTACAGCAACTTCAGGCGGCGGAAACGCGCGGTTATGGCGCGCGCGATATGGCGGCAATGTTGGCATATGCACAGGAGAGTTCGAAATGAAGGCTGTTTTATTCGTTGGCGGATGGCAAGGTCACGCCCCAACTGCATTTGCGGATTGGTACAAAGCGCTCTTACAGGACAATGGGTTCGAGGTGGATGTCTATGATACTCTTGCCCCTTTAGAACGCCCTGACGAGTTGGCAGACGTTGATCTGATCACGCCCATTTGGTCATCTGCCCGGTCCGGACACCAAGAAGAATTCGGCAGAATGACCAAGCAACAAGAAGATGGTTTGCTTAAACTAATTGCAGCGGGCTGCGGTATCGCCGGATGGCATGGCCATATGGGCGATGCGTTTCGCGACCGCCCGACGTACCATTTTTTGATCGGCGGACAATTTGTGGCGCATCCCCCGGGATGGCCTGATAATCTGCAACCGACCGAAGACTATATCGATTATGATGTAACAATCTGTAAACCCGATGATCCCATTGTCGAAGGGATCAAAAGTTTTCGTTTGAAATCAGAGCAGTATTATATGTTAGTTGATCCCTCAAACGATGTTCTTGCGACCACTACGTTTTCTGGTGATCACCTGTGGTGGATCGAGGGAACTGTTATACCTGTTGTGTGGAAACGGCGATGGGATCAGGGACGCGTGTTTTATTGCTCAATCGGTCACGAGCTTAATGATCTAAAACAGCCCCAAGTCACTGAAATCATTCGCCGCGGTGCAATTTGGGCGGCACGGTCGCGGGCTGACAGGTGATATCGCACAGTACTGCACATTTGAAAAACGGATTCGGGTATGTGTGTGCAGACCCACTTCCAAAGTATGTGACGAGGTTTTAGTCCTGTTCCGGACCCGTAACTAAAATTTGACTTATGCACTTAGTTGGAACGTCATGCGTCATATTTGCGTTGTGCAAGGGAATGATGCGCTTGCGGTCTAATGTGCAAAGAAAACAACGCCCAAATGTCAACCTAGGCAGAAATCATCGTATGTTTAGAGAGGGTTATTTTGAAATCATCTCTATAAAGGTGCGCGCGCTGTGATCAAAGCGGTTGACTATCGGGGGCAATTCGTACGTTATTTCCCACAGGTTGGGTCGCTGAAACAACAGTTCGCGGCATTGATCATGCAGGCACTTTGGCCGGTTGGTGTGCGGGGTCGGCACATGCTTTTATCCTGCCGTTTGTATTGAATTATCAGTTTAGAGGTCACACATGAGCAAACTTTTCTATCAGACACGCTTGAACCGGCCAGAATTGGATCGGGCCGAAGGGATTTATATGTGGGACCAGTCTGGCAAGCGTTATATTGATGGATCGTCTGGTGCGATGGTGTCAAACATTGGCCATTCAAATCCCGCTGTTTTGGACGCGATGCGCGCGCAGATGGAAAAGGCGACCTTTGGCTATCGTTTGCATTTTCAATGCGATGCAGCCGAGGAATTGGCGGAATTGACCGCAGCACGGTGTCCCGATGATTTGAACCGAGTATTCTTTGTTTCTGGCGGTTCTGAGGCTGTGGAAAGTGCTATAAAACTGGCGCGGCAATACGTGCTAACCCAAGGCCAATCCCAACGCTACAAAGTGATTTCGCGGATGCCATCCTATCACGGTGCAACCTTGGGCGCGCTTGCCTTGACGGGCTATGCGCCAATGACGGCCCCGTTCGATCCTATGATGCAAGCTATGCCAAAAATACCTGCGCCGCGTGCGTATTTGGATGGCTTGGATCCAGATGATCCCGCGACGGGCCTGCATTATGCGCAAATGTTGGAACAGGAAATTCTGAACCAAGGGCCAGAAACCGTTATGGCCTTTATTATTGAGCCAATTGGCGGGGCATCAACGGGGGCGTTGGTCCCTCCGGCCGGCTATATGCAGCGCGTGCGCGAAATTTGCGATACCTATGGAGTTTTATTGATCCATGATGAGGTCATGACAGGCGCAGGGCGTACGGGAAAATTTCTAGGCGCAGAACACTGGGGCGCGGTTCCTGATATCATTGCCCTCTCCAAAGGATTTGGCTGTGGCTATGCGCCCCTTGGTGCGATGATCGCGCGCGACACTATTGTGGATGCAGTGTTGGATGCGGGTGGTTTTATTCACGGACACACCTATGCAGGAAATCCTTTGGCCTGTGCGGCAGGGGCCGCTGTGATCAAGGAAATCGACCGCATGTCATTGCTGCAAAACGCCACGGATCAGGGCGCGAACCTGCGCGCACGTTTGCAAAGCTTGATGCAAAAATATCCTTTGATCGGGGATGTGCGTGGTCAGGGATTATTGATGGCTTTTGAATTGATGGCTGATCGCCAGACAAAGGCGGCCTTGCCCAAACATTTGAACGCTTTCAATCGGCTTGTCGAAATTGCGTATCAAAATGGGTTGATCATCTATTCCCGCCGCACGCGTGGCGGCCTAAGCGGCGACCATTTCTTGGTATGCCCCCCTATGATAATTGAGGACGAACAGATGGACGAAATGATGACGATTTTGGACAAGTCTTTAGATCAGTTTTTCCAAGAAGTGAAAATGGAGGGGCTTTTAAATGTCTAAGATTATCATCACTTGTGCGCTGACGGGATCTATTCACACGCCCTCGATGTCACCTTATTTGCCGATTACCGCAGATGATCTCATCACTCAAGGTGTGGATGCAGCGAACGCGGGCGCGGCCGTATTGCATTTACATGCGCGTGATCCGCAAAATGGACGCCCCTCGGCATCGGTTGATCATTATATGGGGTTCTTGCCCGAACTTTTTGACAAGACGGATGCGGTCTTGAACCTGACCACAGGTGGCAGCGCGGTTATGACGCTTCAAGATCGTTTGGCCGCGGCCTTGCACGTGGCCCCTGAAATGTGTTCGCTTAATATGGGCAGCATGAATTTTGCGCTCTATCCGATGGCGATCAAAGACCGCGATTGGCGGTTTGAGTGGGAAAAGCCGTTTCTAGAAAATAGTGATGATTTGGTCTTTAAAAATACTCCGCGCGATATCGAATATATCCTGACGGAAATGGGCCAAAATCGCGGCGCAAGGTTTGAATTTGAATGCTATGACCTAAGCCATGTGTATATGCTGCACCATTTCAAGTCGCGGGGCCTGATACAGGGTAAAGTCTTTTTGCAATTTGTGTTTGGCGTTCTGGGGGGAATGGGTCCAGATCCAGAAAACCTGATCCATATCAAGCGCTTGGCGGACAAGCTTTTAGGTGATGAGTACGAATTTTCGGTCCTTGCAGCAGGTCGGCATCAAATTCCAATGGCGGCAATGGCCGCGTCAATGGGGGGGCATGTTCGCGTCGGCCTTGAGGATAATCTATTTATTGATCGCGGCGTTTTGGCAAAATCGAACGCACAGCAGGTCGAAAAAATTGTACGCATTGTCCAAGATATGGGCCGAACCCCTGCATCGCCCCAAGAGGTACGTGAAATGCTGGGTCTAAAGGGGGCGGTCGCGACCAATTTGGGGGCCGCGTGATCATGCCTGATTTCCGGATTGCACAGCCTGCTGATCTGCAGATGGTGGATACTATGCTGCGTCGCTTAGCGCAGGATTTGAATGATCCCTATCGGGCCACGCTGGATGCGTTGAGCCGTGCATTGTTTTCGGATGCGCCGACATGTTTTGCGCTTTTGGCGGAACATGAGGGCCGTCCCTGCGGGCTTGGGTTGGCGGTGCCTGTGTTTTCGACCCTGCGCGGCGGATGCGGTGTCTATGTGTCGGATTTATGGGTCTCAGATGACACACGCGGGCAGGGGATCGGCGCAGGGATATTGTTGGGAATTGCGGGTCATGCTGCATCTGTGTGGCAGGCTGTGTTTTTGAAATTGGCCGTTTATGATGACAACACACAGGCAAAAAGGTTCTATGAAAACCTAGGCTTTGACACAATAATGGGCGAAGCGGTCATGGCGATTGATATTGAAACACTGAGACAACGGGGCACCATATGAAGGCGATATTAGACGAGCGGCAAAGACAGCATAATCCGAAACACTTTATGGCCAATGGTCAGGTCTTACCCAATCCGGAACAGCCTCAAAGGGTCGAGGTGCTGCAAAGTGGCGCGCTTGAGGCGGGCGCAAAATTTGTGGCACCGGCAGATCATGGACTGGGGCCGATTGCAGCGGTTCACAGCCCACAATATTTGACGTTTCTGGAAAAGATATATCCCCGCTGGCAACGGATCAAAGATGCAGGTGAAGAGGTCATCCCAAACATCCACCCTGCCGCGCGCACCGACAGCTATCCACGCTCGGCCGTGGGGCAGGCGGGCTACCATCAGGCGGATACAGCCTGTCCAATAAGTGCGGATACTTGGGGGTCTGCCTATTGGTCCGCACAATCCGCAATCGAAGGGGCTGTGGCGATCACCCAAGGGGAGCAAGCGGTATACGCCTTGTCACGCCCACCGGGGCATCATGCCTTTGGTGATTTGGCAGGAGGATTTTGTTTTCTGAACAACTCCGCGATTGCAGCGCGGTACTTGGCCACGCAGGGCCTGCGGCCAGTTATTTTGGATGTTGATGTGCATCATGGCAATGGAACACAGGGTATTTTTTATCATACTGATGATGTGTTTTGTGTGTCGCTGCATGCGGATCCGGAACGGTTTTATCCGTTTTTCTGGGGCCATGCCCAAGAACGCGGTGAGGGGCAGGGTATGGGATATAATCTAAACATCCCACTTGCACGTGGAACAGAGGATGCGGCCTATCTTGAAGCGTTGCAATCGGCCTTAGGGCAGATCCGAAACTTTGGCCCTGATGTCATTGTTGTTGCATTGGGGTTGGATGCCTATGTCGATGACCCTCTTCGAGGCCTTGCAATAACAACAGACGGGTTTGCCCGCATTGGAGCCGCCA
>JALRHZ010000211.1 GCA_023259435.1 Paracoccaceae bacterium
AACGAGGCAGTTCTTATTCGCCTAGAACGCCGTGTTTTTCGCGCAAGCCATCGCGGTACAGAGCTTTTGCTAGGGCAATGCACATAAGACCCATGACCATCGTAAACGGCAATGCGCCGATGATCATTGCATTTTGCAAGGCTTCCATCGGGTTTGCGTCGCCTGATGTGCCTGCGATCAGAAGAGTTCCGATCACGAGGGTCAAGATCAAACCCCAAACAATTCTATGTTTGATGGTTGTTTCCTCGGATCCGCCCGACATGATGGTGTTCATAACCAAGATGCCAGAGTCAGCGGATGTGACCAAGAACGTCATGATCAAGACCACAGACATGATCGTGATGAAGCCAAGGAAGGCCCCGCTTGACAGCATCGCCTCTAGGGTCACGAAGAGTTTTGCCGTATTGGTTGCACCGATAATTGCCCCATCGGCTGCGCCTGACATTTCTAGGTCAATGGCGGTGCCGCCTAAGATGGTCATCCATGCGAAACAGACCAAAGCCGGAATAAAGACACATCCAACGATGAATTCGCGTACGGAACGGCCCTTGGAGATGCGTGCTAAGAACAAGCCAACAAAGGGAGAGAAGGCAATCCACCATGCCCAGTAGAAGGTTGTCCAACCTGCTTGCCAGCCAAACTGACGTCCCTGCTCGCCTGCGGCGTAGACAGATTGTAGAACATCATCAGACAGGTTTGCAGCTTCACCGGTCAGGCCAGATTTGAACCCGTCAAATGAGCCCCATGCATTTGTTGCGCCACCGCGCAAAGCGTCTGCATAGGGTGCGGCATCTGCGGGAAGTGCTGCGGCAAACTCGGACGCGGACAGTGGGCCAAAGGCACCAAAGCTAAGCGAGACAAAGTACAGGATGTAATCCACCAAAGCGGTTGCATATGTGGTCATCGCGAACATGAACGACCCGAACACCACAAAGGTCAAAAGTAGGATGACAGACATCACAAGGTTCAGGTTCGACAAGTATTTCACACCTTTGCCGACGCCAGATACAGCTGAGATGATTGACAATCCCATGATAACCACAAGACCCGCAAGCAATCCTACAACGCTTGGGACAGGGGCATCGCCGGTGAGGTCCATAATCCATCCCATGCCCGTAATTGCATAAACGCCATCAACGAACTGAGACACGCCAAAGCCGATGGTCACAGACACACCAAGGATTGTGGCCACAACACCCAAAACATCAACGATGTCGCCCATAATCCCGTTCATGAACCGACCAAACAATGGGGTCAAGGCTGTACGGATCGTCAAAGGCATGTCGCGTGTGTACGCATAATATGCCAAAGACAGACCTGTCACCACATAAATCGCCCAAGCATGAAAGCCGTAATGCAAGAATGTATAACGGAAGCCAGATTGAAGCGAGCCTTCAGAATTTGAAGCAACCTCTCCAGACAAAATAACAGGATTCGACCCCCATAAGCCCAAAGGTTCTGCCGTGGCAAAAACCATCAAGCCCACACCAAGACCTGCGCCGAACATCATGGAAAACCATGAAAAATTCGAAAATTCAGGTTTCTGCCCTTCGGCCCCCATGATCCTCCGACCTGTTTTTGGCAAGAGCGCGATGATAAACAAAAAGAACGCGAATAAACCTACAATAATAATATAGAACTGGTTAAAATCTTCAAGAATGCGCCAGTTGAGGCTTCCCAAAGTGCCGTTTGCATTTGCCGGCCATACCAGTGCCCATAGGACAAGTGCGACCATGATTCCTTTACTGAGCAACGCAATTGCGACGCTATTGCCCTCGTAAAACCCTTTATCAGCCGTGTTGATCTCAAGATCAGTAAATGGCTTTTTAATAGACATAAATGTCCTCCCTTACTTTTATTGGATATGTACCAATGCGACACTATGTACACATAAGGGTATAGCGCTTTAGACCAGAGAAGACCTCGAAAGGAAAAAATGCGACATTCTGTCAAACGTGGGTAACCTGACGTTGCGACACCTTAGGACCCCTTTTAAACAAAGAAGGAAACCTAATGATACACTGTAGTTGTCTTTGCCAATCCGTGACATTTGCAATTCCTGAACCCTCTGGGTCCGTCTCGGTCTGCCATTGCAAAGACTGTCGCAAATGGACAGGAGGCATCTTTATGAGCGTCAGCGCAGGTAAAGATATTGCGTTTTCAAATCCAAACAACGTTGGACGATATAGCCATTCTGATTGGGCCGAACGTGGGTTTTGCAAAACCTGTGGGAGCAATTTGTTTTTCCGGATGAAAGCATCAGACCACTATTTCATCATGGCAGGCGCCCTCGATGAGACGCAAAAGCTTTGGTTAGAAGAGCAGCAATTTATAGATGATAAACCATCCTATTATGCGTTT
>JALRHZ010000212.1 GCA_023259435.1 Paracoccaceae bacterium
CACAGCGCATAAGGTTGAGCTGAACGTTGGTGATCTTGTTAGTTTTGAGATGATTGAAGACGCGCATTTGCGTTATGCGCGCGGTGTACGCACGTTATCGGCTCAAGAGTACCCAGATATTGCAAATTGCCTTGCCCCGTCGGCGACTGCGGATGATTTGGATGCAGATGAGGATGATGACACGAATGTCGTCAAAATTGATCCATCAATCTTTGGGGATAAAAAGTGGGCAGTTGCCTAAGTTATTCCGTTTCGAACAAATGAAAAACGGGCCGATTGGCCCGTTTTTTTTGGTGTTATCCACGCGACAGGGCGGCAACCCCTGTGCGGGCGATCTCTTGTAACCCAAGAGGCCGCATCAACTCTGCAAAAGCATCAATTTTGTCCGGTGTTCCTGTGATTTGGAACACAAAGCTTTCTAGGGTGCTATCCACCACTTGTGCGCGGAAAATATCGGCAAGACGTAGGGCCTCGACGCGATGATCGCCTTTGCCTTGTACCTGAATCAAGGCAAGCTCACGTTCGACAAACGGGCCCTCAACCGTTAGGTCGTGCACCTCATGAACTGGAACGATACGGCCCAATTGTGCTTTGATTTGCTCGATGATTTGCGGTGTTCCGGTTGTGACAATCGTGATGCGCGACAGATGACCTTGGTGATCCACTTCGGCCACAGTAAGGCTTTCGATATTATAACCGCGTCCGGAAAATAGGCCAATCACGCGGGCCAAAACACCTGCTTCGTTGTCGACCAAAACCGCAAGCGTGTGGGTTTCAATCTCATCTCCAAAACTGGCGCGCAGGTTGTACGCAGAATGTTTGGACGAGCCTTTTTTGATTTTTAGTGACATGTCTTATTCTCTCCTGCGTTACACCAAAACGGCGCCGGTATTGCCGATCGCATCTTTTGTACTTGCTTCGCCTAACAACATTTTATTGTGTGGCTCGCCCGATGGGATCATTGGGAAACAGTTTTCGTGCTTTTCAACCAAGCAATCGAAAATGACTGGCCCATCATAGGCAAGCATTTCCATGATCGCATCATCCAAATCCGCCGGATCAGAGACCATAAAGCCCTTGGCGCCAAAGGCCTCAGCCAATTTCACAAAGTCGGGTAGAGCATCGGACCAGCTGTGCGAATACCGCTCGCCATGCAATAACTCTTGCCATTGGCGGACCATGCCAAGGCGTTCGTTGTTCAAAATGAACTGTTTCACGGGCAGGCGATACTGAACCGCTGTGCCCATCTCTTGCATGTTCATCAACCAACTTGCTTCGCCGGCAACGTTGATCACCAAAGCATCAGGATGGGCAACTTGGACACCCACAGAAGCCGGCATGCCATAGCCCATTGTGCCCAATCCACCAGATGTCATCCATTGGTTTGGGTTTTCAAATCCAAGGTATTGCGCCGCCCACATCTGGTGCTGACCCACCTCGGTACAGATGAACCTGTCCTTGCGGTGTTTGGTTAAGGCCTCAAGACGTTCTAGCGCGTATTGGGGTTTGATGGTTTTGCCTGATTGAGTGAACGACAAGCAGTTTACATCGCGCCATTCGTTGATTTGTGTCCACCATTTGGCCAAGCCTTCTTGGTTTGTTTTGCGACCACGGGCTTTCCATACCTTTAAGAGGTCTTCCAAGACATGCCCAACATCGCCGATGATTGGAACATCAACGCGAATGACCTTGTTGATCGAAGAGGGATCAATATCGATATGTGCCTTTTTCGACTTGGGGCTAAAGGCATCCAGACGTCCTGTTATCCGGTCATCGAAACGGGCACCGATGTTG
Source organism: Paracoccaceae bacterium (assembly GCA_023259435.1). Classification (GTDB taxonomy): domain Bacteria; phylum Pseudomonadota; class Alphaproteobacteria; order Rhodobacterales; family Rhodobacteraceae; genus JALRHZ01. The sequence goes on from JALRHZ010000212.1 coordinate 1,795, forward strand.
ATCATCAAATCACAACCGTGCATTGCCATGTTGGCCTCGTACAGGCCATGCATGCCCAACATGCCCAACCATTTGTCACCTGATGCCGGATAAGAGCCTAAACCCATAAGGGTCGAGGTGATAGGGAACCCTGTCGTATCCACCAATTCGCGCAAAAGCTGGCTTGCTGCTGGGCCAGAGTTAATGACACCGCCGCCGGTGTAGAAAATCGGGCGCTCGGCTTTTTCGATCATCTCAACCAGTTTTGTGATCTGATCCATATCACCTTTTATGCGAGGTTGATAATGGGAGACGTCTGTTTTCGTTTTTTCCACATAGTCGGAGGAGGCGAATTGCACGTCCTTTGGAATGTCAACTAGGACAGGACCGGGGCGGCCTGATGTCGCCACGTGAAACGCTTCGTGAATGGTAGCCGCCAAGTCGGCCGTATCTTTGACCAACCAATTGTGCTTTGTGCAGGGCCGTGTGATGCCAACGGTATCCGCCTCTTGGAAGGCATCAGATCCGATCATAAAGGTTGGAACTTGGCCTGTGAGAACGACCAAAGGAATTGAATCG
>JALRHZ010000213.1 GCA_023259435.1 Paracoccaceae bacterium
GTGGAATATTCGACCGCAACTGTGACATTACCCTCAGGCAGTTGATCAACACTGATTTCCTCGACTGCGGCAGATGTCTTGCCTTCTTCATTTTTGTTTACGACTAATGCGTTAAACATTTGATCCCTCTTTCTATATCCAGAATTTCTCATGAACGATGGCATCGCGGATACCATCTGGTGTGTCGACTTGGACCTGCGTGCCGTCATCCCAATGCGTCATGCGCACCATTCCGACACTCACATTCGTTTTAAAATCAGGGGAGTACGCCGCCGAGCTAACGCGGCCCACGCGTTTGCCGTTCGCCAATACAGGCCACCACCGGTCGCACAGACCAACAGGCGCACCAATGATTTCTATGGCACGAATTTGTTGTACAGGCCCCTCTTTTGCCACGCGTAACAATGCGTCGCGACCAATACAGGCAAGCGCATCATGGGTATCACAGAATTTCCCCAATCCGCACTCATGCGGCGTGTTGTCATCTGTCATATCGTTGCCGTAACTTAACAAACCGCCCTCGATACGCTCGATTAAGTTGGGACAGCCCGCATGCACATCCATGGACTTGCCTGCTTCGAACAGCGCATTCCACAACTTCATCGCAACCGGTCCACCAGGGACATAGATTTCAAAGCCCCCTTGTTTGGAATAGCCAGACCGCGCAACAACCATGGGAACGCCTTCGAACTCAAGCCATTGATAGCGGAAGAAACGAATGTTGCGCACTGCATCGCCAAAGACAGCGGCCATAAGGTCGTCTGACTTTGGTCCTTGGATCGCCAATGGGTTGATGTCAGGCTCATCCACCAAAACATCCAAACGCCACCCGTTTGCAATCCCTTTGACCCAAAACAACAGGTCGCTGTCTGCAATAGACACCCACCAATGATCTTCGCCAAGCTTTACGGCCACAGGGTCATTCAACATGCCCCCCGTTTCATCCACAATCGGCACATAGAAACACTGACCCAATTGCATACCACGCAGGTCGCGCGGAGTGAGCATTTGCATCAAACGACCCGCATCTGGTCCACGCAGCTCAATCTGACGTTCCACAGCAACATCCCAGACCTGAACGGCTTCTTTCAGGTGATGATAGTCCTCTTGCACACTGCGAAACACAGTGGGCAAGAGCATGTGGTTATAAACGGTATAGGCCTTGACCCCAGCGGCTTCTACGCCTTCGGAAAAGACAGTGCGTCGCAGGCGACGCGAAGGTGACAATAATGCCATTTTTGGAACTCCACTCCCAAAAAGTTACCAAACACGCGCAGAGATTAGCGCGGACCGTGCCAATCGATTTGGCAGATTTCAGCAGAGCGACCGTCAAAGTCCCACACACGACCATGCGCGCGCACGCGCCCTTGGGTGGCGGTGGCGACTGTGATGTCTGGACCCATCCAGTATTCTGTGTTGGTCACAACGATATCTTCGCCTTTGTGACCCGGTACAGGTACAACTTCGCCTTGGATTGTTTTGCCAACCATCAAACGACGCGCATTGCCTTCGGTTGTGAATTCAACAGGTGCCCGTTCCGCGCCTAGGAATTCGCTGACCAAAACTTTGAACAACCCTGTGGTGCCTTTGGCCTGACCGCTGAAAATTTTCAAAAGTCCGTCATAGGCCGCCTCTGACGCGCGCTCATCAATATAAGCAGCCGCTTTCCAGTTCCCACGCCCCATATAGCCCGGAATTTCCAGAACCAAACCGACGTTCAACCCGCCAATGTCTTCGTCTCCGAAATGTCCGCTATCAATGCGGATGCCGGCCCATGCCTGACAATAGCCTTCGGTCGGGGCATGTTTGCCAAGCGAAACCACGCAAGGGCAAAACACGGTACAGTTACAGTTCAAAATAAGCTCACCCTTGATCGCCCAAGGTGTTTCAACTTTCGCCATTGTATCAAGTGACATGACGTCCTCCTTCTTAGATAAGTGTAAATATGATCAACAAGATGCCCCAAGATATAAGAGCATATCCCAAGGGACGCGTTAGAAACCGCCCAATCTGTGGAAGTTTTTCGATGGTCATCATGACTGTCGCCAAGCCCATAAACGCAAGGTTCATCACCCCGCCGACAAAGGCCAATAGCATTAAGGCCCAACAGCATCCCAAACAAACCAACCCTAGCTGCACGCCGTTGCGCCAAGGCCCATCCTCAAAGCGTTCCATAAAGAACGTCATCGGCATTCGGCATTTTGACAGGCAGGCCTCTTTAAGGGATGTAAACTGATAGGCCCCTGCCCCAATCAATAAAACCGCAGACAAAACCATCGACCCGCTTTGCCCAAAGGCATCGATTAACCCAAGGGAAAACAGACCCAGCTGAACAGCCGCAGCAAT
>JALRHZ010000214.1 GCA_023259435.1 Paracoccaceae bacterium
GGATGGCGCCTTTGGTGCCTATAACCTCATAGGCGTAACCCATTTTTCGTCCCGTACTTACGCGACTAAAATACATATGTCCCATTACGCCGCTGTTAAAACGGCACATGATCTGGGCATGGTCATCATTGGTAACCTCGCCTCCTTCACGCTTTCGGATCACCGTTTCCACATCGCCCATCACGGATCGAATAGGTCCGATAAGGGCAAGTGCTGCATTGATCATATGAGGTGCCAAATCGCCCATTGTGCCATTCGCCGTTCCCACCGACCGCCATGATGCTGGCTCATTGGGGTCTGCATAGAAATCTTCGGTATGTTCCCCACGAAACCACGTCACATCCCCAATTGCGCCGGAGGCAATCAAGAGACGCGCGAACTGGCTCGCAGGAGTGCGGATATAGTTAAAGCCAATCATATTCGGGACGCTAGATTTCTCCGCCGCTTGGGTCATGGCCATCGCATCCTCAATCGAGCCGCCAAGGGGCTTTTCACAAAACACGGGCTTGCCCAAAGCAAAGGCCGCTTCGGCAATCTCGCGGTGATATGAAGGCGGCAACGCGATGACAATCGCCTCGACTTTGGGATCATTCACAAGAACACGCCAATCCGCTGTCGCCCGCGCAAAGCCATAGGCCAAACGGTAACGTTCCGCACTTGCGTCACTTGAGGCACAGACCATTTCAAGCCGAGGCCTGAGCGCCGTATTGAACACGGCCCCCACCGCAGACATCGCAACAGCATGCGCTTTGCCCATATAGCCGCCGCCAAGTATCCCTATTCCAATCTCGCGCATATGCTGCCCCTGTTAAAAGTGTTTGCAACCGGTTGCAAAATTTGTATCCTGAGATTCGAAATTGCACAAGCCACAATCATTTCGGCTTATTCAAATCTAAGGGTGCACAGGACATGACCGCAGTGATGGACGGGATCAAGGGGAATAAATTCATCGTCTTTGGACGCGCTGGTATGGATATGTTCGCAGATCCCATTGACACCAAAAGCGAAGACGCCACGACATTTCATGCCGATCTTGGCGGCTCTTCTGCCAATATCTGCGCAGGTCTGGTGAAATTAGGGGCGCAAGCAAGCCTTGTGACCTCGGTGTCTGATGATGCGGTGGGCCGGTTTGCAGTGAACCGCTTGCATCATTACGGTGTTGGGACCGATTATATCAAAACACTGGGCGGAGAGTTTCGCACATCCCTCGCAATTTACGAAAGCCGCATTGAGGATTTTCAAAACGTGATCTACCGCAATGGCGCTGTAGATTTCCAAGTTACGCCCGAGGATATGGACCGTGTCGCCTATGGGGGTTTTACCGCATTGATCACCGCAGGGACTGTCTTTGCCTCTGAACCTTCCCGTTCTGCCACATTTCGCGCCTTTGAAAACGCCAAAGCCGCAGGCCTGCCCATTATCTTTGACATTGATTACCGCCCCTATAGCTGGCCCTCTGCCGATGTTGCCGCCGATGTGCTATCGCGTGCAGGAGAGGCCAGTGATGTGATCGTGGGCAATGACGAAGAGTTTGGCTTTATGGCCGGCGGGATGAATAAAGGATTGGATAAGGCCCGCGCATTGGCACAGGATGGGTCGCGGCTTGTTGTCTACAAGATGGGCGAAAAAGGCGCGATCACCTTTTACCAAGGCCAAGAAATCCACACAGGTATTTACCCCGTCGATGCCATCAAACCTGTTGGCGCAGGAGATAGCTTTATGGCGGGCATGCTTGCCTCATTGGCCTCGGGTTACGACCTTAAATCATCCATTCTACGCGGCTCTGCCTGCGCCTCCATCGTGGTATCCAAACCCGGATGTGCGCCTGCAATGCCAACAACTGAACAACTTGATGCATTCCTCGCCTCACATGCGGGCCCTCAATAAGGACAAAACCTATGCACATTGCCCCCCACGACAACAAGAACAAGCCGATTGTTGACGTCGATCATGATCTGGTTCCGTTGAACTATTTTAACATTGTCAAACTCACCAAAGGCGAAACCTTTGAGTACCAAGTCGCGGGCTATGAAACCTGTATCGTCCCTGCAACGGGCACCGTGGATGTCGATGTCGAAGGGGCCGCCTATCCGCGCCTTGGCAATCGAGGCGTTGATGTCTGGGACGGCGAGCCTGAAGGGGTCTATGTCCCAACAGGCGCGCATGTGCGCATGACCTGTGTGTCCGACACAACCGAAGTGTTCATCGCAGGGGCCAAATATGACAAAGTGCTAGAGCCGTTTGATGTGCGCGCCGATGGCATTGACCTTGTGCAATACGGATCAGACGACACAAAAACCCATCGCAAGATCAAACACATCCTAGGGGCAAACCATCATG
>JALRHZ010000215.1 GCA_023259435.1 Paracoccaceae bacterium
GCGCAGGCCTTTATTATGACCGGTATTCGCGGAACAGGGAAAACCACCACCGCCCGAATCATCGCCAAAGGCATGAATTGTACAGGACCAGACGGCACAGGCGGGCCAACAACGGATCCCTGCGGACAATGCGACAACTGTGTTGCGATTATGGAAGGTCGCCATGTTGATGTCATGGAGATGGACGCGGCAAGCCGTACAGGCGTGGACGACATCCGCGAAATTATCGAAAGCGTGAATTACCGTGCCACCTCGGCCCGGTACAAAGTCTATATCATCGACGAGGTTCACATGCTGTCCAACAATGCGTTCAACGCATTGTTGAAAACCCTCGAAGAACCCCCCGCGCATGTGAAATTCATCTTTGCCACAACAGAAATTCGCAAAGTTCCGGTGACCGTTCTGTCACGATGTCAACGCTTTGATCTGCGCCGGATCGAACCGGAGGTGATGATCGCCTTGTTGCGGAAAATCGCCACCGCCGAGGGTGCAGAAATTTCCGACGACGCCTTGGCCCTTATCACCCGTGCCGCGGAAGGGTCGGCCCGCGATGCACAATCTTTGTTAGACCAAGCCATAAGCCATGGCGCAGGGGAAACAACCGTGGATCAGGTCCGCGCGATGTTGGGTCTTGCCGACCGTGGTCGTGTGATTGACCTGCTTGATATGATTTTGCGCGGTGATGCGGCGGGGGCCCTTACCGAAATTGGCGCGCAATATGCGGATGGAGCAGACCCAATTGCCGTCCTGCGCGATTTGGCCGAGTTGACCCATTGGATTTCGATCGTAAAAATCACACCAGACGCAGCCGAAGATCCCACTGTGTCGCCAGATGAACGCGCACGCGGTCAGGCGATTGCCGATCAACTGTCCATTCGGGTTCTGTCGCGCCTGTGGCAAATGCTTTTGAAAGCGTTGGAAGAGGTGGCAAACGCGCCCAATGTTATGATGGCGGCCGAGATGGCAATCATCCGCATGACCCATGTGGCCGACCTGCCCACTCCGGATAAATTGATTGCAGATCTGAGCAAACACACACCTCCGCCGCCACCGCCCTCGGGTGGAGGACAAGGCGGCACATCTTCGAACGCGCAGACGCACCACGCCTCAGGTTCTATGACCTCTGCCCCGATGCCCTCTGGCCCGACGGCCTCGGCAAACGGCGTCGTGATGGCCATTGCAACAGACCAAAAATTGGCTCAGTTTCCAACATTCGAGCATGTGGTTGAGTTGATCCGCCACCACCGCGATGTGCGTCTGTTGGTGGATGTCGAAAGCCATATTCGCCTTGCCTCGTATCAACCAGGGCGTATTGAGTTCGTCCCAACACCAAACGCCCCAAATGATCTTGCCCAAAAGCTTGGCGCGCGGTTGCAAAGCTGGACAGGGGCCAGATGGGCCGTCTCGCTTGTTAATGATGGCGGCGCTGAGACCATCCTTGAGAAAAAAACCGCTGCAGAAACCGTCCTAAAGCAACAGGCGGAACAACATCCGATGGTTCAGGCGGTTTTATTGGCCTTCCCGAAGGCCCATATAAAAGACATACGCACCCCAGAGGCGCTTGCGACCCAAGCGCAGTCCGAGGCCCTTCCAGAGGTTGAGGATGAATGGGATCCATTTGAAGACGAATAGGAGACAGAAATGTTCAAAGGTTTAGGCGGCATGGGCGACATGGCCAAAATGATGAAAGCCGCGCAAGAGTTCCAAGGCAAAATGGAACAGATGCAAGAAGATCTGAACACCTTAATGGTGACAGGTGAATCAGGTGCCGGTCTTGTCAAAGCCACCTGCACAGCAAAAGGCGAATTGACGGGTTTGGACATTGATCCGTCCATCTTTAACCCAGAAGAAAAAGAAGTGGTCGAAGATCTGATATTGGCCGCGATCAAAGACGCGCAACAAAAAGCAGCCGACACATCGCAATCCGAGATGGCGAAAATGACCGAAGGCTTGGGCCTTCCGGCGAACTTTAAAATGCCGTTTTAGGTGGCGCTGCCCTACCTTTCATAGACTTCAAAGCGCTGTCCTATTACGGGCGGCGCTTTTTCGTGGGCAGATAGCGACAAGCCTAACATATACCTTTGCAAAGAATTGGCGGGATTGAATTCTGTGGCTTGTGGGTCATTTACTTGGTATTGTTAGAGAAAACAGGCACGGTATGAGCGACACACATGACATAGATCGACTGATCGATCTTTTGGCCAAATTGCCCGGACTTGGGCCGCGTTCGGCTCGGCGTGCAGTGCTGCATATGATCCGAAAGCGGGCTTTGATTTTGACACCGTTGGCGGATCAAATGACCCGTGTGGCCGAAACGGCACGGGAGTGTTTGAACTG
>JALRHZ010000216.1 GCA_023259435.1 Paracoccaceae bacterium
AGTCAAAGCACCTGCGCGCACGGCCCACGCTCATTGCGGCAACTGTCAATCGCGTCGCATAGAGCCATGTATTCATCCCCTCAAACCCTGCGCCAACGTCGCCCAAGACTTGGGCATCTGGCAAACGGCAATTATCAAATTCGAGGATCATATTCTTGTACCCGCGGTGGCTTACGGATTTATAGCCTTCACGAATGGTAAACCCTGGAGTTCCGCGATCCACCAAGAAATTTGTAATCTGTTTCTTTGGCCCGCGCGGCGTTTCCTCGACCCCTGTCGCAATGCAAACCAGTATAAAATCAGCATGTTCCGCGCCAGAGATAAAGTGTTTTGTGCCGTTGACAACCCAATCTCCGCCATCACGCACAGCGCTACATTTCATTCCTCGTACATCAGAACCAGCATCCGGTTCGGTCATTGCAATGGCATCCATCTTTTCACCGCGCACCGCAGGGAAAAGATATTTTTCCCGTTGATCCCCCTCACACATCATAAGGATATTCAGGGGCCTGCCAAAGAAATGGTTCAACGCCATGGACCCACGCCCCAATTCACGTTCAACAAGCGTAAAATCAAGGTGATTAAGCCCTGCGCCACCGACCTCCTCGGGCATGTTACAGGCGTAGAACCCAAGATCGATGCATTTTTGTTTGATATCCTGCGCGATCTCGGCGGGCACTTCTCCGGTGCGCTCCACAAGGTCTTCGTGAGGGTAAATTTCACGTTCAACAAAGTCGCGGACCGTTGATACGATCATGTCCTGTTCTTCTGACAATCCAAACTGCATGTCGCGCTCCTCTAGGCAAAGTTCATTAAGTTTTCGGACACAGGTGAAACCGGATCACAGGATTTGCGTGTCGTGAGACTGACGTGCAGCAGGAATTGTTCACAGGTCGACAAAAGCTCGCCGTCTTCCCGAACCATTTTATGGAACAGTTTAAGCTTTTTACCCTCGGCCATTAGGACATCTGTTAGGACCTTAACCTTTTGCCCTGCGTGCGCCTCTAAGATGTATTTGATATTCGTCTCGACGGTAAAATACGAATACCCTGCATCCACATACTCTTGGCCCGCGCCAAGCGCCCCTAGAAATCCGTCCGCAGCATCAGAATAGATCTGACCATAACGGCCTTCATTCATATGACCGTTATAATCAGTCCAATCCACGGGAATGACACGGCGGACCGAGACCATTTCGCTTGCCAATGGTGCAGGTTTTTGAATGGTTTGTTCGTGGTCTTTGATCAACTTGCCTGCGGCGTTGCCTTGTTGCTTTAGGGCCCGCATCATCGCGATCAGGTTGTTATCGCGAATGCGTTCCAATTCACGAATGCTATGCGCACCGGATTGTGCATCAGATTGATCTGCGATGGTTTGGACCAACTCATCAGTGAGTTCTGGCACATCCATCAACTTGGTCCATGGCCATTCTAGGCAGGGTCCAAACTGGGCAATAAAGTGGGCCATACCGGCCTCGCCACCCGCAATGCGATAGGTCTCGAACAATCCCATCTGGGCCCAACGTAGGCCAAAGCCATACCGGATAGCGTCGTCAATTTCTTCGGTTGTTGCAATGCCGTCTTTGACCAACCAAAGACCTTCACGCCAGACCGCTTCAAGGAAACGATCGGCAATATGTGCGTCAATTTCTTTGCGCACATGCAAGGGATAGCACCCAATCGAGCGTAGGATGTCTTTTGCCTTCTCAGTATGCTCTTGTGAGGTTTTGACGCTAGGCACGACTTCGATCAAAGGCAAAAGATAAACAGGGTTAAACGGATGACAGACCATAATTTGGTCAGGCCGATCCGATTTTTCCTGTAATTCCGATGGCTTAAATCCAGATGTTGATGACCCGATAATCGCGTCTGGCCGGCAATGCGCCTGAATATCAGCAAGCACAGAATGTTTAATATCTAACCGTTCCGGAACACTTTCTTGGATCCAATCTGCGTCTGCGACGGCCTCTTGCAGGGTTTCACAAAAGATAAGCTCTCCCTCTTGGGGCAAGGCTGTTTCATACAGCATCGGCAAAGCGTGCCGCGCATTCGCCAACACCTCGCTTATTTTTCGCTCGGCTTCGGGGTCCGGATCAAAGACACGGACGGTCCACCCATTCAACAAAAACCGCGCAAGCCAGCCTCCGCCGATTACGCCCCCGCCTATGATTGCTGCAACTTTAGTCATGCTTGTTTCTTCTCTTTGCTAATTTGGACCACAAAAAAGGCCCTGTTCCAAATGGAACAAGACCTCTAAGTTCGCCAAGGAGTTGGTTTAGATCAATCGAC
>JALRHZ010000217.1 GCA_023259435.1 Paracoccaceae bacterium
TCGTAACACACTCGATGCAGCAGGCTGCACGAGTTTCACAAAAAACCGCATTCTTCCATATGGGCAATCTTGTTGAATTTGGCGATACGCCGACCATTTTCACCAAGCCACAAGACCCCAGAACGGAAAGCTATATTAGCGGAAAAATCGGTTAAAGTAGGGATCACATCACATGATAAACCAACATATCGTTAGCAGTTTTGATACCGACCTTGAAAAGCTTCAGACACAAGTTTTGAAAATGGCAGGTCTCGTTGAGGCCGCTCTTACCGATGCAACGACGGCCTTGGATACAAATGACGTTGACCTTGCCGAAGCTGTGATCAAGCGTGACAAACAGATCGATCGGATTGAGCTGGATCTTAACGATGATGTGGAAACCATTATCGCATTGCGCGCCCCTATGGCGGGTGATTTGCGTTTGGTTCTGTCCGTCCTCAAGGTGTCGGCAAGCCTTGAGCGTATTGGCGATTATGCAAAAAACATTGCAAAACGGACCCGCATTATTGAAAATCTAGGAGTAATCGAGGGATCAACTAAATCCCTTAAGGTGCAATCACGTGAAGTGGCAAAAATGCTTTCGATGGTGATTGATGCCTATATTCGCCGCGATGCAGATCTGGCGCAAGAGGTCATCAAAGCCGACCTTGAGATCGATGCGCTCTACAACAGCATGGTACGAGAATATTTGACCTATATGATGGAAGATAATAGGCATATTTCTGTTTGTATGCAGCTTCACTTCATCGGGAAAAACATCGAACGTATGGGTGATCTGGTCACTAATATTGCCGAGCAGCTGATCTTTTGGATTGAAGGCGAAAGACCAAGCGAACCTAGGCCAAAGGCTGATATTACAACGTCAGACGCGCAAGTGTATTCACAGGACGACTAACATGTCCGGGGCACGCGTTTTAATCGTTGATGATGAGATCGCTCAGCGCGAAATGTTAAAATACAATTTGCAAGCTGAGGGGTATGAGGTCTTTGACGCACAAGATGGTGAAGAAGCGCTCTTGGTTGTTGAAGAGCAAGAGCCAGATGTTGTCATCCTCGACTGGATGATGCCCAACCTGTCGGGCCTAGAGGTCTGTCGCCAACTTAAATCGCAGCCAAAAACAAAAAATACACCTGTGATCATGTTGTCTGCGCGGTCGGAAGAGCCTGATATGGTGCGCGGTTTAGACACCGGAGCAGATGATTACATTTCCAAGCCTTATTCGGTCAAAGAACTTTTGGCGCGGATCCGGTCACAATTACGCCGGATTGGAACGCAATCTGTTGGAAATCAGCTTGAGTTTCAAGACATTCGTCTAAATACCGAATCTTTTCGCGTTTTTCGGGGCGAGACCGAACTGAAACTAGGACCAACAGAATTTCGTCTGCTCAAGACATTTATGGAAAAGCCAGACCGCGTGTTCAGCCGTGACCAGCTATTGGATCGGGTATGGGGCCGCGACATTTATGTCGATACGCGCACCGTTGATGTCCACGTTGGTCGTTTGCGCAAGGCACTCGTCGGCACTGGATACACCGATCCGATCCGAACAGTGCGTGGGGCAGGGTACTCTCTAAACTCTTAACGGGGGAGCAAATCCTCGCTATGCTCGGCGTAGCGTTCGATCCATTGAACGAACGCGCGTAGCCCTTGGTTGCGGCTTGCCTTTTCCCAGATCAAAAAATACCCGCGATCCGGCATTAATGTTGGCGGGTGCAAAGCAACCAGTTGGCCTGTTTCCAGCGCGCGATCTACAAGGTATTTGGGCAATAGTCCCACGCCAAGCCCCATTTGAACACCCTGCATCAAAGTTGCGAATTGATCATAGATCGCACCGCGCTTTGGCAACCCTTCAAGCGCAATTTCAGTTTGCCAATCCCGCCACTCATCTTGTCGGCTTTTGAGGCTAAGCACCGTCCAGGTTGAGATATCTTGTCGGTCCAATGTGCCTAGAATTTGAGGTGAACAAACGGGGATAAGTGTTTCTTTTTGAAGTAATAAAAACTTATATCCGGTTTGAGATTGCCCATAGACAATAGCCGCATCCAGTTGATCGGTTCTAAGATCAGAAAATGACAACACGGTTAGCATATTGATCGTAATGGCCGGAAAGTTTTCGGCGAACTGAGCCAATTTTGGCATCACCCAACGCATGCCAAATGCAGGCAGAATACCTAGTGTAACTGTATTGGGGGCAAACTTTCCTTGTGCCGTATGAAGGGCATTATGCACCTGTGC
>JALRHZ010000218.1 GCA_023259435.1 Paracoccaceae bacterium
AATTTTAATGATGAGGCTATTCCTGCGGGGTGCAGCTGGTGGTCGGAATTGGTAGAAAAACGTATGCCAGCTTAATACGAATCTGCAGCATCAGGCGGACACTTATCCGCCTGTATGGCTCATGTGGCGGGTCATTTGGCCTTTGATCTCTTGGCGAGAATAATCAAAATCATGCCCCTTTGGTTTATGCGTGATAGCTTCGCGAATGGCGGCCTCTAGCACGCTGTCATCCTCAGAGGCGCGCAGCGCACTGCGCAAATCCGCATTGTCTTCTTGGCCCAAACACATAAACAATTCGCCCGTACATGTCAGACGAACCCGATTACAACTCTCGCAGAAGTTATGGGTCAGGGGCGTGATAAACCCAATCTTTTGTCCTGTTTCCACCAGTTGCACATATCGCGCAGGGCCGCCGGTGCGCTCTGATAGGTCAACCAACGTGTACTCTTGGGCCAAGGTTTCTCTTAACTCTGACAAAGCCCAATATTGGCCAATACGATCTTCACCGCCAAGATCACCCATTGGCATGACCTCAATCCACGTCAGGTCCATGTCGCGCTCGGCACACCAACGCGTGAGGGTGAATATCTCATCCTCGTTGAACCCTTTCAACGCAACCGTATTGATTTTCACTCTCAAACCAGCACTTTGTGCTGCATCGATGCCGCGTAAAACCTGAGGTAAACGTCCCCAACGGGTCACTCGCGCGAACTTATCCTCGTCCAAGGTATCCAGCGAAATATTCACCCGTCGAACGCCCGCAGCATATAACGCGCTTGCGTATTTCTCTAGCTGAGATCCGTTGGTCGTTAACGTCAGCTCTTTTAGTGCACCACTGTCCAAATGACGCGACATCGCCTCAAAGAACTGCAGTATCCCCCGCCGGACAAGCGGTTCCCCGCCTGTAATCCTTAGCTTTTCAACCCCTAAATTGATAAAGGTCGAACACATCCGATCCAGCTCTTCGAGCGTCAAAAGCTCTTTTTTCGGAAGGAATTGCATGTTTTCGGCCATGCAATACACACAGCGAAAATCACACCGGTCGGTCACGGATACCCGAAGGTACGTGATTGCGCGCATAAATGGGTCTATCAAAGGAGCTGTCATAAAGGTAAACTATTTCCCATCAGGGGTGTCGACAAGAGCTAAGTTGACTAAATTTGTCGAAAACATGGGAAAGGGAGATGAAATGCGGGTGTTTGTAACTGTTGCGGCGTGTGTGGGCATTGTCGGGTGCGCAGAGATTGAACAGGCATTTGGCGCAAAACCAGAGAAACAAGAGGCTGCACCCGTGGTCCAGCCGGTCGAGGTTGAAACGCCAGCAATCCAAGAGATTGCCAACACAGGTGCTCCTATCCGTGCAGAGGCCTTGGATGTCGTGTCCGTTCAAGAAAAAGAAAAAGCCACCGCACAGGTTGCGACACGCACCTCTTTGGGCGTGACGATCGTTTCCTTGGGTAATCCTGCCCAAACTGGTCTCTGGATGCGCTCTTCCTTAGTGCAAGAGCCAACCAAAGGCCGCGTTGTCTTGCTAAGCTCTGGTGAGGGTGTGATTGTCGATCTCTTACCGCTCCAAGGGGACGGCGGCGAACAACTCTCTCTATCGGCCCTCCGGACGCTCAACGCACCTCTCACAAGCCTATCAGAGGTCGAAGTATTTGCGCTTTAACTCGGTTTGACACAACGGGGGGCGTCTGGGACCACGCCCTCTCATTTTTTGTCTAAAAATATCTCCGCCGGAGGCATGCGACACGTGTAATAGGCGCACCGTATGTTAGCTGGGCAAATGCTTTGCTGCTTCTTTACGGGCAAAAGGTTTCATCCTGTCGCCGTAGGTTTTTAGAAATTCGATAACGCGCGCAGGATCATGACGCGACAAATCTCGCAACCACCAAGCCACCGCTTTTTGAATAAACCACTCTGGATCCTCAACGTATTGCGCGGCCCATCCCAAGATGCGATCGCGTGTGGCAAGTTCGTGATCTTTTGGGTTATTTTGCTTGGTCCAAGGCAAGGTAATGACCAATGCTGCGCGTCTTATCCATAGGTTATCGGATGTTGTCCATCTCTCAACCTCATCCAACCGTTTTGGATTGGCAACAAGCCGTTTTTGACCCG
>JALRHZ010000219.1:0-1812 GCA_023259435.1 Paracoccaceae bacterium
GAGGCACGTGCATGGGCGCGCCTTGGCATCGAAGACCCCCATCAGGTTTTGGGCGAAAATGCCACGAAAAATCCAGGGCGGGCCGGTGCAAGCACAGGTCACACCCGACGGCTTCCTCCGACCGAGCGCAAGGCAATCGAGATCCTCGAAGCCAAGGATACAATGTCCAAGGCAGATATTCGCAAGTCATACAAAGCCTTGATCAAAGTTCTTCACCCTGACATGAACGGCGGAGATCGCAGTCAAGAAGAGCTTTTACAACAAGTTGTTTGGGCTTGGGATCAAATCAAAGACAGCCGCAACTTTAAGTAATAGTCATCGCCTTCTCATTTGCCTAAACTCGACAGGTGAACCGGTTGTAAAAAAGGGAATGCTAGGCGATGTCACTAGATCTTATTGTTGGGAATTATAACTATTCCAGTTGGTCAATGCGGGCGGGTGTGTTGTTGCGCGCTTTCCTCCCTGACTTTCACGAACGCATGGTGCATTTTGACGGCTTTGATGATGGATCCCAGTTCAAGGCGGAAATCCGGAAAATCTCGCCCACCGCGACCGTCCCCGTGCTGTGCGATCATCGCCGACTAGACAATGCAGGTCAGCCATTGGTGGTTTGGGATACATTGGCCATCGTTGAATATATCGCCGAATATTGCCCGGATGCCCCCGTTTGGCCCCGCGACCCTATTGCCCGCGCCCAAGCGCGTAGCCTCTGCGCGGAAATGCACAGCGGGTTTGGTCATTTACGCGGCCTGTGTCCGATGAATATAGGCCCCGACCTCAGTCATCAGGGCGCGATTTTGTGGCGGTATAACAAAGACCTACAACGCGATGTGAAGCGCATTCAGGCGGCTTGGGAAGATCTTTTAGAGCGGTACAATGGCCCCTTTCTATGCGGTGAGTTTGGTGCGATTGATGCCTATTTCAGCCCAGTCGTTATGCGCTTGGCGGCCTATGGTTTGCCGGTATCGGAAAGATGTCAGCAGTATATGGACGCTGTGACATCACATCCAGCTGTCGAAAGCTGGTGTGACATTGCCCGCAAAACGGCCGTATTTATCGATTTTGAAGAGCCTTATCGATTATCTGACGGGTAGCTTTCTTTGCTACTTTATGCGGCCCGAGGGGCCGCAGCCTGCGGCGCAGATATTTTTAGACAGAAAATGACTAGGCCGCGCGAAAGACGAGGCTGACGCCGTTGATGCAGTGACGCTTGCCTGTGGGCTGAGGACCATCGTCAAAGATGTGTCCCAAGTGTGATCCGCAACGTCGGCAATGGCATTCTGTGCGCAGCATAAAGAACTTGCGGTCTTCACGCGTCCCGATTGCATTCTGTTGCGCCTGCCAAAAGCTGGGCCAGCCGGTGCCGCTATCGTATTTGTGGTGTGACGCATAGAGGGGCAGATCACAGCCGCGACAGTGATACATGCCCGCCTCATAGAATTTATCCAAAGGCGAGGTAAAGGCGCGCTCGGTGCCTTCTTGGCGCATGACCTTATATTGAAGATCGGTCAGCATCGCGCGCCATTCGGCATCTGTGCGCGTTATTTCAAAGGTGTCCTCAGCCAAAGCCGCTTTGCCCAAAGCCGTGGCAAACGGTATACTTGCAAAGCTTTTCAAGATGGTTCTACGTTTCATGCTGCATTTATCCCTTTGCGGTCGATGGTGTTAAGATGGCACAAAATTTCGATAAGCCAAGAGAGCCCACGTTCATTTTCCTGTGAACACCCCTTCGATTTACGGGAACACTTCTCACACATACTTTGATTTTGTGTTGATTTATTTTTGATGCGGAAAGTTTATCTCTTCCCCTTG
>JALRHZ010000219.1:1822-2107 GCA_023259435.1 Paracoccaceae bacterium
TGTTTGCGCTTTATGTTGCACCACAGCTTGGACAAAACGCGCGACGAGAAGGATGATAAGATGGTCGATGGAATTCTGGACCCGAATGCAAAACCAACCGAAATGATTTCTGTTCGGGATGTATTTGGTATTGATACAGATATGAAGGTTTCAGGATTTGCTGACCGCTCTGATCGTGTGCCTGACATTGATAGTACGTATAAGTTTGATCCAGACACCACATTGGCAATCTTGGCCGGATTTTCGCATAACCGCCGCGTTATGATCCAAGGCTATCACGGAACA
>JALRHZ010000220.1 GCA_023259435.1 Paracoccaceae bacterium
TCCCTGCCTCCATCGCGTCGCGCGGTGTGGCAAAGTTCATTGGCTTGCCTTCGAACAGGATTTCGCCTTTGGTGGGCTGATGCACCCCTGACATGGTTTTGATAAAGGTCGATTTTCCCGCCCCATTATCCCCAAGCAAACAGTGGCATTCGCCAGGTCGCACCTCGAAACTTACGCCTGCCAGCGCAATGATATTTCCGAAATGCTTTTCGATATTCTTCATCTGCACGATTGGTGCGTTTGTGGATGTCTCAGTCATCTTAGCGCTCCCCTGTGACCCGTTTGCGAATAGCATTGTTAAACAAAACCGCGATCAACAGCATGCCACCTAAGAAGACTTGGAACCAGTCTTGGTCAAAATCGGTATAGGTCAAACCAATCACAACCATGCCGAAAATAATTGAGCCGAAAAATGCCCCAATCGCCGATCCATATCCACCGGTTAGCAAACAGCCTCCGATCACCGCTGCGATAATTGCTTCAAACTCTTTTTGGAACCCGCGACGCGAGTCCGTCGATCCAGCGTCAATCACCGTGATAATCGCCACAAGCGCCGCACAGCAGGCCGTAACCATAAACAAAGAGATTTTCACGCGGTTTACTGGCACACCGGAATTCGAGGCTGCGTTTGTGTCCCCACCTGCTGCGAAAATCCAGTTGCCCGCAGGCGTGCGCAAAAGAACATATGTCGCAACCAATGCAAGCGCGATGAACCATAAGATTTCAACCGGTATTCCGGGAACCTTGGGGCTTCCGTTTTTGAAGGTATCGACCCAACCGTTCTCGGCCAACCATGAAAACAGCGCGGGAAAGGCGTCACCGGCAAAATATGGGGCCAGCCAATCGTTTTCCGTCGCATCCCGCACCCCACGCAACTGGGTGCTTCCGCCTGTGGCAGCCTTTAAGCCAACCAACGACAGGCCGCGCAAAATAAAGAGAAAGGCCAAAGTCACAATAAACGAAGGAAGGCCAGAGCGGATCACAATCATCCCATTGGTTGCGCCAACGGCGGCGGCAAAGGCAAAGGTCAGAGGGATCGCAAAGATCAACGGCAACCCCCACGTAATAATGCAAACACCAAAGAACAAACCCGCAAAGGCAACCATCGACCCGATGGACAGATCAAACTCTCCTCCGATCATCAACATGGCGGCGCCAATTGCCAAAATGCCAAGCTGTGACGCAGGTGTCATAAAGTTCATAAAGCCTGACAAGCTAAACATCACTGGGTCAGCGGTGATCAAGAAAAAGATCGTCACCAAAATTACACCAGCAATGGCGCCAAGCTCTGGTTTTTTCATCATACGTGTCAAAAACGGCTCTTGTTTGATCCGTTCATCGGACACCGATTGCGATTGATCGCTCATTCGTCCCTCCTGTTTTGAAAAAGGCGGCACAAGTGCGCCGCCTTAGATAGCAATATCAGCTAAAGCTTAGCGGATGCCTTTTGCAGATAGATCAATCACTTGGCCTGCTTTGTCAGCTGTGACCAAGTTTGGACCGGAAGGAACATTTCCACCTGGCATTAGACCGTAGTCTGCATTCATCGCCAAGAAGGCAACAGGCAAGTAACCTTGTAGGAACTGCTGTTGGTCGATTGCGAATGCCGCTTTGCCGTCAACAATCATCTGTAGGAAGTTTGCGGATAGGTCAAAAGAAGCAACCATTACGTCACGGCCAGATTCACCAGCTGCTTCTGCAGAAGGCTCGCCCGCAAGACCCGCACCCAAAGCCATGACTGTGTCGATGTCTTGGTCTGAATCAAGCGCCGCACGTACTTTGGATTTGATTTCCGCAGGATCGTTGGTTGTCGGTAGAACAGTCACAGCATTGCCGAACCCGTCTGCGAAACCTGAACACCGAAGGTCAAGCGCAACGTTGCCAACTTCGTGGTTCACACATAGGCCTTTGGAGCCACCCATTGATGCAAGCTTTTCACCCGCTGCTTTACCAGCATCGTACTCGTCTTGACCAACGTGCAGTAGCGCACCAAGAGATTTCGCAACATCAGAACCAGA
>JALRHZ010000021.1 GCA_023259435.1 Paracoccaceae bacterium
TCTTCGCCCAGAGCAAGCATTTTTTCAGGCGTGTCCGCAATTTTAAAAAGCTCTTTTGTCGCCTTGTTGACACCGACATCGGTCGCTTGCGCACTTAATGCGACAGCCACGACGAGGGTATAGGCATTAACATGATCCAACTCACCCTTGGGCTCAGGATCGGCCTGTTGAAACCGCGTGAATATCTCGCGTATGGTTTTGTAATCAAGTTGTTTTGCCATCTCATTTCCTGTCACAATGACGCCTCGATAGGATTTGTGCCTACCTATCACGGTGACGCCTTAGATATCAAAGTCAAACAAAATTGCCAGAGCGCCCCCATCGAGGGGCCTCTCTGGCAGCTTGGCAATACGCCAAGCGGGTAAAACCACTGTCGAAGCAATACGAAAAACGCCGCACTCTCTTGGCAGAAAACTGCCTCACAACTTTTCGTGATTCCGCTCGCATCAAAACACACGTAAGATTGCGCCAAGGTATAAGAGGACCCCTACTATGATGAGACTTGTTACAATGCACAAAAAAATGACCACCCTTGTTGTGACATCGGCCTTTCTAATGGCAGGCTGCACGGATCCATCGCGGTTTCAATCTGCGCCTGCAGGAGATAACACAAAGCAAGGCGCTATTATCGGAGGCATGATCGGTGTAGCAAGCGGCCTTTTGTCAGGTGACAAAGACAAGGCCGTTAAACGTGGGATCATTGGTGCAGGCGTTGGAGCCATCGCAGGAAACCAACTTGATAAACAAGAAGCCGATCTGCGTCGCAGCATGGGCAATGACAACGTTATCATTCGCAATACGGGTGACCGTTTGATTGTGACCTTGCCTCAGGACATTTTATTCGCAACGGACAGCGCAACATTGCGCTATGATTTGCAGTCTGATTTGCGTGCCTTGGCGGCCAATCTGCAACAATATCCAATGACCACCGTTCAAATCATTGGACATACGGATAATGTCGGCGATGCGGCCTATAACCAGTCACTGTCGGTCGCACGCGCCGAGTCTGTAACAGGCGTTTTGGTTCAAAATGGCGTTGCGCCCAATCGGCTTGTTGCGTTTGGAAGGGGCGAAGATCAACCGATTGCCTCCAATTTGACAGCAGAGGGTCGCCAACAAAACCGCCGTGTCGACATCGTGATCTTACCAAATGCCCAATAGCGGACTGTCCATCGAAACTATGGAAAGGGGGGCTTTGCCCCGCTTTTTTATGCGAGTGCGCCTGCAAAAACCAAAGCCAAAATCTTTGACAACCCAGACACATCTGTTTCATCAAAAGCATCCCTTTGATTGCTATCGATATCCAAAACCGCAATGACATCGCCTAGGGAATTGAACACCGGCAACACAATTTCTGACTGCGTCGATGTCGAACACGCAATGTGATCTGGATAAGCATTGACATCTGCGACCAGCTGGACCGTTTTAGTTCGCGCCGCCGCTCCGCAAACGCCGCGCGAAAATGGGATGCTTAGGCATCCATGCCCGCCTTGATACGGTCCAACCTTTAGCATCTCAGGGGCCACAACACGATAAAACCCAGTCCAATCAAAACGATCATCGGCGTGATGCAACTCGCACACCACGGTTGCCATCAAAGCAACTTCATCTTGTTCACCTTCGGTCAATGCGGCGATCACCTTGGTCACCTCTTGGTAATCGATACGGCTCATTCTAATCCCTTTCAATTGCAATAGCGGTGCCTTCTCCACCACCAATACAAATTGCGGCGATCCCACGTTTGAGGTCGCGCTTTTCCAATGCATTCAGCAAAGTTACAAGTATGCGCGCGCCGGAGGCCCCAATGGGATGACCCAGCGCACAGGCTCCTCCATTCACGTTCACCTTGTCATGCGGGATATTTAAGTCACGCATAAAGGCCATTGGGACGACGGCAAAGGCTTCATTCACCTCCCATAGATCAACATCGTCCACACCCCAACCTAAGCGGTTTAAGAGTTTACGCGCCGCAGGAACGGGCGCAGTTGAGAACCATGCGGGCGCTTGTGCATGGCTCGCGTGCCCGATGATACGTGCGCGCACTTGCACCCCACGATCCTGCGCAAAATCCGCGGATGCCAAGACCAACCCTGCCGCTCCATCAGATATCGAAGACGCGTTGGCAGGTGTGACTGTGCCATCTTTTCGAAAAGCAGGTTTCAGATGGGGGATTTTCTCGGGCCGTGCCTTGAGCGGTTGCTCATCTTGGGAAATGACTACATCTCCGGACCGTGTAGAGAGGGTAACAGGCGCAATTTCATCGGCAAAGGCATTGTTATTATGGGCCGCAAGTGCCCGTTCGAGTGAGGTTATGGCATAAGCATCTTGGTCGGCACGGGTGAATTGGTACTTTTCCGCACAGTCTTCGGCAAAGGCACCCATCAGCTTGCCTTTGTCATAGGCATCTTCGAGACCATCAAGGAACATATGGTCTATGGCACCTTGGTGACCTATGCGAGCACCACCCCGCATGTTGGGCAACAGATAAGGCGCGTTTGTCATGCTTTCCATGCCCCCCACAGCCACGGTTTCCGAATGGCCCAAAGCAATCTGGTCATATCCAATCATCGCAGCCTTCATTCCCGAGCCACACATTTTGTTCAAAGTCGTTGCTGGAACGGTTTCATCGAGGCCAGCAGCAAAGCCGGCTTGTCGTGCGGGTGCTTGTCCTTGTCCTGCGGGAAGCACACATCCCATATATAGTTCGTCCACAGTAGACAGCCCCGCGTTTTGCAGCGCGGCACCAAGAGCAACGCCGCCAAGATCCGAGGCCGAGAGGGATGCAAAATCCCCTTGAAAGCCACCCATTGGGGTCCGTGCGGCCCCGCAAATTACAACGTCTTTCATCCAATTCTCCGGTCTTGTCGGTTTTTTCTTTGTCTGTCTTACAGAATAGTAACCTTTGCGGTCTAGCGTGACCACACGTCCTATAGGAAAGGGATAGGTATGGAAATCGAAACGCAAACATGTGCGAACACTTTATGTCTTACGATTGTGGCGGACCGCATTGACGCTGCTGGCGTTATTCATTTTAAGGATAGGGTCTTGGCCGAAATTGAGGCGGCGACGTCCCCCCGTGTGATTTTGGACCTGAACCAAGTTGGCTTTGTCGACTCCAGCGGGCTTGGTGGAATTGTGAGTATCATGAAACATCTGGGCACGGACAAGCGTTTAGACCTATGCGCCCTTACTCCCACAGTGACAAAGGTATTCCGCCTAACACGCATGGACAGTGTGTTTCACATCTACGCCTCACTAGATATCGCACTACAAGATGCTGATGCCGCCTGACATAGGGTTCACTCTGTCGAATCAATCGTTTGAAATTTGGCTGCAAAAGCCTCATGATTTTGCAACCGTGCGATGTGCCTTGCGCACCCTTAAAACGCGATGGCCGGATGTGATCTTGCCAGATGTCGAAATCGCTCTTGCTGAGGCACTGAATAATATCGCCGAGCATGGCGGCGCGACTGTGGTGGGGCGTCCAATTTGTATCCATTGGAGTCACGCAAGCGGTATTCTAGACCTATGCATTCAGGATTATGGCCGGCATATTCCACAACCCATATGGTCCACGCCACACCTTCCAACGACAGAGTGTCATTTAGAGGATCTACCCGAGGGGGGATTTGGGTGGTCCATGATCCACGCAATTTGCTTGGACGTTAAATATGATCGTCAAGGATCGCAGAATTTTCTGCATCTCCAGTTCGAGGCCAGCAACACCCCTTAGGGTACAACAGACCATCACCTGAGGGGGGGAGGGATTCACAAATTTGCCCAAAAACAACCCTGATTGCCCCTAACTTTCATCAAATTCCACTTCTAAACCGAAGAGGCCCTAGGGCAGTCCGGTCCCGTATGCTTTGCCCCACAATCTACGGGACCGGAACATTTCTTCTTCTCATTTTTGGAATTCAGACTAAGTTTTTCCTAACAGAGGAAGGATGCCCTAATGCGCGATTTTCATTTACCCGGTAGGTCAGCTGTTTTTGCCCAGAACGGCATGTGTGCGACCTCGCACCCAATTGCAGCACAAACCGCAATTGATGTTTTGAAAAACGGCGGGAACGCCATGGATGCCGCGCTAGCCGGTGCATTGGTCCTCACTATTTGCGAGCCGCATATGACTGGTCTTGGTGGCGATTGTTTTGCACTGTTCTCGCCAGCAGGGCGCAATGATGTAATTGCCTTAAACGGATCCGGTCGCGCGTTAAATAGTGCCGACGCCGCCCAGTTGCGCGAAGAAGGTTACGCAAACATCCCAATTCGAAGCCCCCTTGCCGTCACAACGCCCGGCGCAATTGATGCGTTTTGCACATTGAGTGATGATTGGGGTAAAATCGGCATTGATGCCATTTGCCAACCGGCCATTCGATACGCCACTCAAGGCGTGCCCATCGCTCCAAGAGTTGCAATGGATTGGGCTGGCTTGGTTGATGACTTGCACCCGTCAGCCCATTCGACCTATCTCCGGCACGGTACAGCGCCGTCTGTGGGCAGTGTGTTCACGGCCCCGGGGCAGGCCGAAGTTCTGAAGCATATCGCTAAATCCGGCAGAGACGGTTTTTACAGTGGTCCAGTGGCCGATGATTTGACAAGCTCTCTTAGCAATATGGGCGTAGTTTTTACCCAAGACGATTTGGATGCAACGCGGGCAGATTATACCACCCCAATCTCAGGCACCTTCCATACCGCAGAATTGGTCGAGCACCCACCAAATGGTCAGGGGGCAACGGCAATTTTGATGCTCAACATCCTAAAACACTTTGACGTCGCATCCCTCTCCCCCTTTGGAGCGGCACGCATTCACCTTGAAGCCGAGGCCGCAAAACTGGCCTATGACGCCCGTAACCGGCTGATCGCGGATCCCACCGTCCTTGATGCAACAGACAAAATGACATCCCCCGAATTGGCGGCCGATTTGGCCAACCTCATTCGCCAAGATGCCGTAACCCAAAACGTGCCGACCCTAACCGAAGCGGTTCACAAGGATACAGTCTATATCACGGTTGTGGATAAGGATCAGTTCTCTGTCTCTCTTATCTTTTCAATATTTCATGGGTTTGGGACGGGGATCGCCTCGGAGCGTTTCGGGATATTATACCAAAATAGAGGGGCTGGCTTTACGTTGCAGGAGGGGCACCCCAATATGCTGCGTGCCGGACATCGGCCAATGCATACGATTATTCCTGCAATGTTGGTCCAAGACGGCGTACCCTCAATGCCCTTTGGTGTCATGGGGGGGCAGTATCAACCCAACGGGCATGCACGGGTTCTAAGCAATATGTTTGATTTCGGAATGGACATACAAACCGCAATTGACGTACCACGAAGCTTTGCCGAAGGGGGGACATTGAAACTAGAACGCGGTATTTCGGGTAAAGTGGCTCAAGAGCTTATGGATTTAGGCCACACCGTTGATCATGGCATCTCCCCCATAGGCGGTGCACAAGCGATCAGAATTCACACATCAGGCGTTCTTGAAGGGGCATCCGATCCGCGCAAAGATGGGTGTGCCATTGGATATTGATGAGGCTCGAGACCTCGTAATACGGCAGGTAGAAGAGAATTTGGTTCAATTCAACGCGTAATGAAGCGGATATTGACCGTCTTCGAAGGGACCAAACATTTCAGGAATGTCAGGGTGATCGACAGGTTCACCCGACATATCAGCAATAAGGTTTTGCTCTGAGACATAGGCAACGTAAAAGCTATGCTCGTTTTCGGCCAAAAGGTGATAGTAGGGTTGCTCGCGCGCGGGTCTGCTATCCTCAGGAATCGCTTCATACCATTCCTCAGTGTTGCTAAATTCTGGATCCACATCAAAAACAACACCGCGGAACGGGTGTTTCTTGTGGCGGACGACTTGGCCCAATTTATATTTTGCGCTTTGCGTATACATAACAGATCTACCCTTACCTAAACTTTATACGCCTTTCCAGCGGAAAAGTCCAATCGCCGGACCCGAAATTTAGGAAACAAATTGTGATCAAGGTATGTAAAATAAAGAACACATTCGGGTAAGGCATCTATCCGCGTGGATCACGGGCCTGCCTGTTGCATCCCCTTGGCGCTTAGTGAAAAATTCGCTATACTAAGGTGAAAAATAAATAGCGAGAGGCAGTATGAGCAGAACTCTTCGCATGCTATTGGTCGTCCTGTTTGTAGGATCATGCGCTGTGTCGTCCGGAGGCACACCGCGCAACCTTGATAACGCATGTTCAATTGTAAACCAAAAGCCACAATATTTGCGGGCGTTCAAACGCACAGAGCGGCGATGGGGTGTCCCCGTATCGGTTCAAATGGCCGTAATCCACCAAGAAAGTAAATTCAAACCCCGTGCCCGACCGCCGGTACGGTATGCACTGGGCATCATTCCTCGCGGCCGCGCAAGCTCGGCCTATGGATATGCGCAGGCTTTGGATGGCACATGGGATGACTACAAAAAACGCTCGGGCCGGTTTGGGGCAAGTCGTTCGAATATTCGGGATGCCTCTGATTTTATCGGCTGGTATATGACCGGTGCTAAACGTCGTGCAGGTATTCCGCTCAATGATGCGCGGAATCAGTATCTGGCATATCACG
Source organism: Paracoccaceae bacterium (assembly GCA_023259435.1). Classification (GTDB taxonomy): domain Bacteria; phylum Pseudomonadota; class Alphaproteobacteria; order Rhodobacterales; family Rhodobacteraceae; genus JALRHZ01. The sequence continues at coordinate 6,589 of JALRHZ010000021.1, forward strand.
AAGGCGTAGGTGGATACATGAAGGGGTCTTATCGATCAAAAGGGTGGCTCTTGTCAGTTGCCAACAAAGTTGACGCACGTGCAGCAATGTACAATCGCCAGCTGCGACGCTGTGGCAAAATATAATCGCACCATATAAACGCACCATATAAACGCACGGTGTTCTGTCTTGGCATGCGCATGGGGGGCGCGGAGCTTTGCTCCGCGCCCCCCATGCGCTTTTGGTCGGATCGCACAGCGATCCGAAACACCTATTTTTTCTGACGTTCTTTTGTGTTTATTCCGATATTGAAAATACGATCCCCAAGAGCATCACCGGTTTTGACATCGTTTAGAATAACGGTTGTCTGACCACCATTTTCATCAAAGATAACCCATTGCCGCAACTGCGGGGTTGGTCCGGTAAACAACAAATCAATGCGCCCGCGTTCTGGATGCTCGGGGTCTTGCACTGCAAGCCGCGTCGCGGTGCCATCATATCCATGCCCAATCACCATCTTTGCCCGACGCAGATTGATACGCTCGTCCAAAATCAACGATAAAGGTGTCTTGCTCAGCGGATAGACTTCAGGCGTACCATCCCCCTTTGGATCATATATCGCCAAAGATCCACCAGACGCCAAGACCAGCGCATCATTTGGCGGATCATATTCAAATCGGATACGTCCCGGTCGTTTGATCAAGATCCGTCCCGTGGACAGGGCCCCGTCACCTGTGATCTGCGTGAACTGCGCCTCGACTGTTTTGAGACTGTTCAAATACACAGACAAACTGTCCAAAGACAGCTTTTCTGCCCATGACGGTGCTGCCAAACCTAGGGTGACAACGGCCGCTGTTATAAATGTTCTTCGTTTCATGAAATTAACATTAATCAACGACCCAAACCAGTTCCACCCCAGTTCACCAAGCTGTGACAAGATCGGCGCAACTGCGCCAATCCTTATTGTTCGGGCACAAGGATCTCACGCTTTCCAACATGGTTGGCTGCACTGATCAAACCCTCTTCTTCCATCTGCTCGACCAGTTTGGCGACCTTGTTGTATCCCACCGACAATTTGCGCTGAATATAGCTGGTCGAGACTTTGCGATCTTTGATAACCACTGCAACCGCTTGATCATACAACGCGTCCTCGCCATCGGTGTTCCCGCCTAGGCCCAAGACCTGATCAATGTTACCAGCCTTGTCTTCATCCGGTCCCTCGACAACGCCACTCATGTACTCTGGCGGTCCATAAGCCTTAAGATGGTTTACAATTTCTTCTACTTCTTCGTCCGAGACAAACGGGCCGTGGCACCGGATTATTTTCGACCCACCCGCCATATAAAGCATGTCACCCATGCCCAAAAGCTGCTCGGCTCCCATTTCGCCCAAGATTGTCCGGCTGTCGATTTTCGAGGTCACTTGGAATGAAATCCGCGTTGGAAAGTTCGCTTTGACCGTTCCGGTAATCACATCCACCGACGGACGCTGTGTCGCCATGATCAGGTGAATACCCGAGGCCCGCGCCATCTGAGCAAGGCGCTGGATGCAGGCTTCAATCTCTTTACCTGCGACCATCATCAAATCGGCCATCTCATCGACGATCACCACGATATAGGGCATTTTTTCTGGCGTGATCTCTTCGGTTTCAAAGATCGGATCGCCTGTTTGATCGTCAAACCCTGTCTGCACTGTCCGGCTAAAGGTCTCGCCCTTGGCCAAAGTATCTGCAACTCGGCTGTTATAGCCATCGATGTTGCGCACACCCATTTTCGACATCTTACGATAGCGTTCTTCCATTTCGCCGACGACCCATTTAAGCGCGACGACCGCTTTCTTGGGGTCCGTCACAACAGGTGACAAAAGATGCGGAATTCCGTCATAGACGGACAGTTCCAACATTTTCGGATCGATCATGATCATTCGACATTCTTCAGGTGTCAGTTTGTACAACAAGGACAAGATCATCGTATTGATCGCGACCGATTTACCCGAACCTGTGGTCCCAGCAATCAACAGGTGAGGCATCTTTGCAAGATTGCCGACAATCGGCTCGCCCCCGATATCCTTGCCCAAAGCAAGGGGGAGCTTTTGCGTGCCATCCCCAAACGAACGGCTAGACAGAATTTCACGCAAAACCACCTTTTCGCGATTCTCATTTGGCAATTCGATCCCGATGACCGACCGCCCCGGTACAGTTGAAACCCGTGCAGACAAAGCCGACATTGAGCGTGCAATGTCATCGGCGAGGCCAATCACGCGGCTCGCCTTTAGACCCGGTGCCGGTTCCAGTTCGTACATTGTCACGACCGGCCCCGGACGTACCGAGACAATCTCACCCTTCACGCCATAATCGTCCAAAACGCTTTCCAAAAGACGCGCGTTTTCTTCAAGGGCTTCGTCACTTAGGCGCAACCCTTCTTGGTCCTCAACAGGGGACAGCAAATTCAAAGGCGGCAATTCAAATTCAGACTGCGCCTCTTGAAACAACGAAGGTTGAGCTTCTGCTTTTGCTCTTACAGAGGGCTGAATGGGTTTCCGTACAGGTTGCTGGACAACTTTTTTAGGCTCATAGGTTGGAATTTTTGGCGCCTGCGCCGTTTGACCATGTGCCATATAGCTCTGACTATGTTGCGGTTCCATGCGCTGGTGTTCATCGTAACCGTCAACAAAGATATTTTGCACGTCTTCCAACACCGCATCTTGCGCCTCAGCGCTTGGATCATGGGACAGTTCGTGATGTATCTGAGTGTCCTCATGTCCCAAGCGAGATGACTGATCCACATCCTGAACCTGATGTTCGGCGCCTAAGACCCCTGACATCAAAGGAGGCGTCACGCGTGCGGCACTTGCCTGTGCATGGTCTGTCCCTAAATCTTGTTGGGCCTCCGTAAAGATCAACGGATCAGGTCCGCGCCCACGTCCCTTGGTCAAAGGAGCAACCGAGGCCACTTTGATCTCTGGGGATTTCCGTACTCGCGACTTGATCACATTGGTGATCTTTGCGCGAATTCTATCTTCACCTGGCATCTCTTGAATATCAGCCACCGCTTGGGGTTCGACAAGCTCTGGCTCAGGCAAAGGATCATTTCGTTTGATTAATGACGGCATGCGCGCAAATAGACCGGACTTTTGCGGAGCCTCTTGCGGATCATCGATAATCTCTGACCCAACCGGCGCACGCGGCACGTTAAGCCAAGACGGCGCATTTTGAGGTGTCTCAGGGTCTTGGACCTCTAAAAGATCGTCATCCCGCCCATATGCTTGCATCGCACGCCGTTCATTCGCGCGCTCGTGGGCGTAATGTTTCGCAGTATCAACAGTCGCCTGAGCGCCACGCCCCAATAGATTGCGGATCAAGGCATAGGTCATAACCGTCCCAACCACCAAGAAATACCCAATCTTGCGCAATTCTGCCCGCGAAAAGCCCAGCGCAAACAACATAAGAGCGCACATGACAATACTGAAAACCAAAGCTACAAGGACCAAATTGGCCTTTAGCGCAAAAGGTAAAAAGGTGATCAGGCTACCAACAACCATATCACCAAACAATCCCCCAAGGCCAAAGCTATGGGTCCATTCCGCCCCCTTTTCCAAAGTCGCGCAATAGATCGAAACACTGGCCACAGCAATCGGTGAAAAGATCACGCGTCCAAATGCGCGGTCGACACCGGCGTGCGCCATCAATCGTGCGCCCCACCCCATGGCAATGACCGCTAAAGCCATGCTACCCCAGCCTAAAATCAACAACAAAGGCGCTGCAATTGTGGCGCCAGTCACCCCAAGCACATTCTTTACCGGCGCATCAGACGCCGAGATCCAGCTTGGATCGCTTGGCGAATAAGAAAAAATCACAGCTGCCAAAAGCCCGCCAAGAACAGCGATAACAAGACCCAAAAATTCTGTTCCGCGCTTCTCTAGGGTTTCTTGCATTGATGCGTCAAACAAGGGTTCGCGCTGTCGTGCTTGATGATATGCCATGTTTTGCCTCGTTTTTTATCGATACAAACACGCACGCAGCCGCCTAAGCCCCGTGTTTGTTTGCTCTTTTGGGGCGACCAAAGCCACCCGAATATAGGAATGTCCGGGCGATGTGCCCGCAATTTCTTTGGACAAGTAGGCACCGGGTAAAACCCGAACCCCAGTTTCGCGCCAAAGTTTTAGGGCCGCTGCCTCGCCATCTTGGACAGGAAGCCACAAAAAGAACCCTGCCGGCGGGCTGTGATAGCCTTCGACCCCGTCAAATATCTGATCTGCAAGATCAAATTTCTCTGCGTAGAGCGCACGATTTTCGACAACATGGGCCTCGTCTGACCATGCCGCGGCAGCAACCGCCTGCAAGGGGCCCGCCAATGGCGCGCCTGCATAGGATCGCAACTGTTGAATTCGTTTCATGTTCTCAGGTCCAGAACAGACAAATCCCGACCGCAATCCAGGCAAGTTCGACCGCTTTGACAGCGAATGAAAGACAACAACACGCTCGGGATCGGCTCCGATCTCTTTGACCACCTCAAGCGCACCAACCGGCGGCGTATCTCGGTAAATCTCGGAATAACACTCATCCGCAAAGATCTTGAAATCATGCTTCTCAGCCAAACCAATCAAATTGGCCCAATACGCATGATCCGCCACTGCGCCTTGGGGGTTGGCGGGCGAACATATATAAACAATCGCCACCTGATCCAAACGCTCTGGCGCAATCGCTGAGAAATCAGGCAAATGCCCTGTCTCTGCGGTCGCCGGCAAAAAATCAATCTCGGCCCCAACGGAAAGGCCTGCAATCATATAGACCTGATAAAATGGATTTGGTGTCATAATGACTGGCCGCTTGCCATTTTTAATATCAGGACACAGCGCCATAGCAGCATTATATAGCCCCTCACGCGTTCCATTTAGGGCCATCAACTGGGTATTTGGGTCAACATCCACCCCATACCGCCGAAGGATCCAGCCATGGATGGCCTCTAACAAGACAGGCGTTCCATTATTCGCAGGATAAGAATTGAGGGCATCCAAAGACGACATCAACACCTCCCGAACAAACTCAGGAAATGGATGTTTCGGCTCACCAATAGTCATGTTTACAACATCACTGCCTGCTGGATGCTCATCCAACAGCGCGCGCAAACGCGGGAACGCATAGGGCGGAAGATGCTCAAACCGCTCAGGAAACATATATAATACTGCCTCGTTTAGTGGGGTCTTGTTCGCCCCTTTTACCTATTTGTACCCAAAACAAACGGACACGTCTAGCAAAACTGACCCAAACCAGCCCTCTGTGACCAGAAATCCCCTAATTGCGACGAGACCCGCCTAGGCAAACAGGCCTTCTATTGTATGCGCCAAAACAAGCAATCGTTCTTCATGCATGGGCGCACCCATCAATGACAGGCCACAGCTTGCATACCCTGTTGGCAAGGTAATGCTACATCCCCCCATCAGGTTGCCCACACGCGTATTGCGCAACGCCAATAGGTTTTTGGACACATAATAATCGTGATCTTCTAATAAACGCTTGGCATTGGGCGGCAAAATCGGCGCGGTCGGGCACAGGACGGCGTCAAACTCGGACACACGCGCCGCATACTGGTCGCGCAGCTGATCTAACCTGTGCCACGCGGATACGTACTCGGCCGCAGAGACCGATGCGCCTCCACGGAACCGCTCTAAAATCTCAGGGTACATTTTCTCAGGCGCGCGCTCGATCACCTCTTTCCAAGTGCCATAGGCCTCTGGCGCAAACAGCACAGGGCTTAGATCCAAAGCCTTTGCAACTTCTGGGGCTTTGATGACATGTACCTCAATTCCGGCATTCTTTATCCTCTCAACTGCGGCCTCAAAGGCCTTTTTGGGGCGGTCCTCTAATCCATCCAAAACAGACGTGCCTAACACAGCAAGTTTGATCCCCAACTTTGACCGCTTACCCAATTTCATCGGGCGTGTCCCTTCGATCAAAGATAGGGCATATGCAGCATCCTCCACAGATCGTGCCAACGGCCCCACCGTATCAAATCGTGCGCACAAAGGAACAACGCCCTGCAAGGATACCCGCCCACTGGTGGTTTTCAGGCCAACCAAATCATTCCACGCTGCTGGTATACGGACCGAACCTCCGGTGTCGGACCCAATCGACAGCGGCGCAAGACCAAAGGCCACCGATGCCGCAGAGCCTGATGAAGACCCCCCCGAGACGGCATCATGATCGTTAATGCAGGGCGGCGTTTCCTTTATTGGGTTCAAACCCAACCCTGAAAACGCCAATTCAGACATATGCACCTTCCCAAGGCATATCGCGCCCCCTTGGCTCGCTCTGTACAAAACCTCAGCATCGCGATCTGGAATACGCCCAGCCAAAAGATCACTCCCCGCCTCGGTCGCAGAACCACGGCTATCAAACAAATCTTTCCAACTGATCGGCACACCATCGAGTGGCCCAAGTCGCATGCCACGCTTGGCGCGGTCCCGCGCAGCAAGGGCCTCGCTGCATGCTCGATCACGCAACACCTCGGTGTAAATCCGCGCTGAAAAAGGATGCTCATCAATCGCCTCTAAAAAAGCCTCCGCAACATCAACGGGGTCCAAAGCACCACTCTCAATTGCCCGCCCCAAATCTGATGCAGATGCCCTCAAGATATTCATAAGCTTACCCTTCAAAATAATGCGCCGCCTTAATCCAGCTCACCCTAAAACAATTCTACATTTTTTGTCCAAAAATATCTTGCGGGGGTCTGGGGGTGCACAACCCCCAGCGTCACTTCGTACTCTGGACATTTTTCAAAATGCCGTCATATGGTGCATCATGCATATAGACACTGATATCGCCATCGTTGGAGGTGGCCCCAACGGGATGACACTGGCCCTTGCGCTGCAACGCTGCGGGCTCAATTCTGTCATAGTTGACCAACTTGCGCTGTCGACCCAAAGTGCCCCAGAGTTTGATGGGCGGGGCTACGCCTTATCGCTAACGTCTGTGCGGCTCCTAAAGGCGCTTGGCCTGTGGGCCGAAGTTCAAGATGCGGCGCAACCTATGCTGGGCATTCGCGTATCAGATGGCCGCATTGATACCGGACCCTCGCCATTTGCGATGGAATTTGATCACGCAGAAATCGAAGAAGGCCCCATGGGGCACATGCTTGAAGATCGGCAGTTGCGACCCGCACTCATCAAGGCCGTGCGCGATAGCAACTCTATCACCTATCTCGAAAAGACAACTGTCCTAACCCAAGACGTATCTGCAGGGGCTGTAGATTTGACTACAGACACGGGCACCACTGTCTCTGCTCGCCTTCTTATAGGCGCAGATGGGCGGCGCAGTCAGGTTGCACAACGCGCTGGCATTCGCAAAACAGGGTGGAGCTATGACCAAACGGCCCTTGTCTGCGCAGTGCAACACGACCTGCCCCACAATGGCATTGCACATCAGTATTTCTTGCCATCGGGGCCATTGGCAATCCTACCTCTCCCAGAGAACAGATCGTCAATCGTTTGGACAGAAACCACCAAAAATGCTCGTGCGATTATGGCTCTCAACGAGGCGGACTATCTTGACGTGATCCGTCCCCGCTTTGGAGAATTTTTAGGCAAGATTTCTTTAGTTGGCCACCGCTACAGCTATCCTTTGGACATCACAATCGCATCCGAATTTGTGCAGCCACGTTTGGCTCTAATTGGCGACGCGGCGCATGGCGTACACCCAATCGCGGGCCAAGGCCTGAATGCAGGATACAAAGACATTGCCGCCTTGGCACACGTTTTAGAAGACGCTAAAATGCGGGGCGAAGATATCGGCGCATTAAACACGTTGTCCCGATACCAAGAATGGCGCAGATTTGACGTTCAAACCTTGGGGTTCGCAACTGACACGTTCAACAAGATATTTTCAAATGACCGGCCACTCCTAAGGATGGGTCGCGATCTGGGGCTTGGCTTGGTCAACAAAATGCCCGCTCTACGACGGGCATTTATCCGCGAAGCCGCGGGCCTTTCTGGTGATCTGCCCCGTTTGATGCAATGAACGGATCAGTCTGATAAAGGACGCGCTTCTGACATCAACATGATAGGGATCCCGTCCCGAATAGGGAACGCAACGCCAGCGGACGGTGACACCAACTCCTGAGCATTGGCATCATATTCCAAAGTTGTCTGTGTCTTGGGACACACCAAAGCCTCAAGCATTTTCGGATCAAACGGTTGTGATGTATTAGGTATCATTGCAAAACATCCTCTCCCTCGCCGCCGCGCAGGGTATATTCTATCAACGTGACAAGAGTTTCCCGCCGCGTGGTTAACGATGGCGCCTCAAGCAACGCTTGTTTTTCTTCAGGGGAAAAATCCAACAGCATCGAAAGCGAATTTATCAAAAGCTCATCATCCGCATCGCGCAAAGTTTCCCAATCTGTCGACAAACCACGTGTTTCAAAAAACCGCGACAGCACATCAAAAAACTCTTGGCGCGTCAAAGTGGGGTCAACTTCGGCCTTGGATTTCAAATCTTGGTCAAATCCGGCCCAAGACACTGCAAACTTGCGATAGGGTGTGAACCCCTCAACCTCTTCGCCTAATCGAAACCGGGACATTCCCGTTAAGGTAATCATGTACCGCCCATCTTCGGTTTCCGAAAACTGCGTCAAACGTCCAGCGCATCCAATGGCCTGCATACGCTCTTCGCCTTTTTGCTTGCTGGGTTGGATCATCCCCAATAGGCGATGCGGGGTCTTCATCACATCCTCTAGCATTGCGACATACCGCGGCTCAAAGATATGCAAAGGCAGCCGCGAGCGCGGCAAGAGCAGCGCCCCAGGCAGCGGGAACATCGGTAAAATATCAGGCAGATCAAACTTTATGGACATACCAAGATACCTAGATCAGATGTTTCATTAAGCAAATATCATCGAGCTAAGTTTTCGCCGACCGTTCAAAACAACTGGATCTTTGGGATCAAGGGCGTCAAACACAGTAAACAATTGCGTTTTTGCCGCTCCATCGTTCCATTCGCGATCTCTGCGAAAGAGTTCAAGCAACTGGGCCACCGCGCCTTCATAGTCGCCATTCGCCTGCAAGGCCTGTGCGAGGTCAAATCGTGCCTGATGGTTGTTTTCATCGGCGTCCACGGCGGCCTGAAACTCGGCCACTGGTCCGGCATTCTGCGCCTGTCGTGCCAAGTCGATTTGTGCGAAAACGGCTTCAATCGCCGCATCTGTTGAAATAGTCGCAGGGGCACCGTTCAAAACGGCTTCGGCTTGATCAATTTCATCCAGAGCAAGATGAACCTTGGCCAATCCAGCATAAGCCGCAGCGAAATTTTCATCTTCTTCGATAATCGCAGAAAACGTCTGTGCGGCATCGTTATAGGCACCCTCGGTCAACATTTCTTCGGCGGCTGCTACAGCATCGCCCAAACCACCATCGGCCGCCCCGCCCGATGCCTCAATCACACGCGCAACAAATGCTTTGATCTCGGAGGGTGGCAGTGCACCTTGAAACCCGTCAATCGGCTGTCCTTTGAAAAAGGCATAGACCGTCGGAATGGATTGCACACGCATTTGGCCCGCAATCATTTGGTTTTCATCAACATTGATCTTGGCCATTTTCACGGCCCCTTTTGCGGCGGTCACCTCGGCCTCAAGCGCAGGTCCAAGGGTTTTGCATGGGCCACACCAAGGGGCCCAGAAATCAACAATGACCGGGACCTCTTGGCTTGCATCCACGACATCTTGCATAAAGTTCGCCTCGGAGACGTCCATGATAAGATCACCTACTGCGGGGGCTTGTCCTAGTTCCATCATATCTCAACTCAATTCAGTTTATTTGTGGTTTATATGGGGTCTATGCGATTAGGTTTCAAAGGTCAAAATGCGCTAAAACAGGGGCATGATCGCTGGGCTGGTCCCATCCGCGGATCTCACGCAAGATTTGGCTGTTTGACGCATTGGGCGCAATATCGGACGTAGCCCAGATATGATCAAGACGGCGCCCTTTGTCTGCGGCATCCCAGTCTTTGGCACGATAGGACCACCAGCTATATAAACGTCCCTCGGGGATGTCTTGTCGTGTGACATCCACCCAATCCGCCGACGCCTGTACACGGGACAGGTATTCCACCTCAATCGGGGTATGAGAAACAACCTTTAAAAGTTTTTTGTGATCCCACACATCATCTTCACGCGGTGCAATGTTCAAATCGCCAACCATAATTGACGCTTTTGGGGCAGTGCGTTGAAAGAACTGCTCCATATCAGTCAAATAATCAAGCTTTTGGCCGAATTTTTCGTTCTTTTCACGATCAGCAACATCCCCACCGGCGGGCACGTAAAAATTATGGATCGTCACACCATTATCAAGCTGTCCGGCAATGTGCCGTGCGTGACCTAAGCCTGCAAAATCTTCAGCAGCAACTTCTTTGATGGGGAGCTTTGACATGATTGCCACCCCGTTATAGCCCTTTTGACCGCGCGCAATCATATGCGCATAGCCCAGCGCCTGAAACTGGTCAAACGGGATCAAATCCACGGGGGATTTGCATTCTTGTAGACATATGACATCGGGACCAACCTCTTGCATAAACCGCGACACAAGTCCTGCGCGCAAGCGGACAGAGTTGATGTTCCAAGTCGCCAAAGTGAATGCCATGTTGCCCCCATTCATCTATATTTTCTTGGGACCTAACACAGAGGCCTCAAGAAAAACAGGGGGTTTAGCTGTATGATACAACTTCATATTCAATGCCATCATGATCATGAAAATAAAACCGTAACCCGGGTTCATAGTCTCCGTGATTGTGGGGCGTGAAGCCGGCGTTTTTTACTTTGCCCTCAACCTCATTGATGTCGTCAACTACGACTGCGATGTGATTTAATCCACCAATAGCACCATAACTATTCTGCCCTTCACGCGGAGCTGAGGGAGGACGATACAGCGCGATATATTGGTCATCCATCCCAATATGATAGCTGCGCCCACCTGCAAGGCTGTCCCCACTCCACCGCAAATGCCAACCAAACACATCCGCCATCCATTTTGCTGTGGCGTCTGGATCTTTGACAGTAATATTGACGTGTTCCAATTTGATTTTTGACATGGTCGATCTCCTCTTGACTGATCGACATCTTTTCTAAAACCTCAAGTTAACTTGAGATCAAGAGGTTTTTTTATGAAGGAAATTTCCATTGGCTATATGGCACGTCGAACTGGCCTACCCGTTTCGACGCTTCGATATTATGATGAACTTGGCCTCAGCAGATCAAACAGAAACACGGGAGGTCACCGTAGATTTGCGCGTTCTGAAATCCGGCGCGTGAGTTTTGTCATGGCGGCACAGAGTTTTGGGTTCACGTTGCCCAGAATAAAGGATCTTTTATCTGAGTTGCCACAGAACCGCACACCGACACCAGAGGATTGGGACAAACTCTCGCGGGTATTTCGGTCTGAGCTGGACGAAAAAATTGCAGGGCTCGAAAAATTGCGCGACACTTTGTCTGGGTGTATTGGATGCGGATGCCTATCGTTCTCAAAGTGCGAATTATTCAATACCAATGACCATCTCAAAACTCACGGAACAGGACCAATTCTATTAAAAGCAATACCAAAATAATCGTAAAACAACGCGTTCACAAAAAAAGACCCGGGCAGGCCCGGGTCAGTCCAACAGGGAGGAAGCGTATCTTTACCCGGATACGCACGGTGTTCTAAGCTCTTGCAGCTGCTTATAGTATAGCAAAACGGATGCCACTTGATAAGTTTTAACTGATATTAAGACTATACCCGCCAGATTCGGTCAAAAGAAGGCGCGCTTGTGACGGATCTGGTTCTATTTTTTGACGCAGGCGATAAATATGCGTTTCCAATGTATGCGTCGTAACACCCGCATTATATCCCCAAACTTCGTGCAGCAACACATCACGCGGAACAATCTTGTGTTCTGAGCGATAAAGGAATTTCAGGATATTGGTTTCCTTTTCCGTCAGGCGTACCTTTTTCCCATCCTCAGTGAACAACATCTTTGCTGACGGCTTAAACGTATAGGGTCCAACTGCGAATGTCGCATCCTCAGAATTTTCAAATTGCCGAAGTTGCGCGCGAATGCGGGCCAATAAAACAGGGAACTTAAACGGTTTCGTCACATAATCATTTGCGCCCGCATCCAAACCCAAAATTGTGTCTGCATCACTGTCGTGCCCCGTCAACATGACGATCGGGCATTTGACCATATTCTTGCGCATCAATTTGCACAACTCACGCCCATCGGTGTCTGGCAATCCGACATCCAAAACAACGATGTCAAACTCTCCAACTTTGATAGCAACCATGGCATCTTTGCCTGATCCCGCTTCGGTTACGTCAAATTCAGCAGTGATGACGAGCTGTTCGGCCAAAGCCTCGCGGAGATCATCATCATCATCGACCAGTAATATACGTTTTGCACCAGACATAACTTTTCCACCTCTTGTTACCACAGCAAAGATGTTTCTTGGCGCGCAACAACGCAAGCCCCTGTAACATGTTCTCACAAACCTGTGTCAAAACAACGAGTGATGTTACAATTCTAAGGCTGAATTGTAACATTGAACTTGGGCCCAGAATAACGCAGAAGGAAGGGACGTAAAAATAGGATTGCATATGACATTGCTACCGAGCTTAGACGAAAAGATCGGCCGCGCCCGCGCAGATTTGCGAATGGGCTTGCCTGTCGTGATATCGTCTGAAGCCGGTTATACAGTGTTTTGTGCGATCGAAACGCTCACTCTGGCGCGGCTGGATGCCCTGAAAAATTTGGGTGCACTGCACATTGCCTTAACAGCACGCCGTGCGGAAACGCTAAAAATTCCAGCCTATGATGGAGACCTAGTCCGTCTGACTATGCATCCTGACAGCGATTTGAAATGGCTTAAGTCCGTTGCCGATCCTGCATTGGATTTGGAAGCGCCCCTAAAAGGCCCATTCGACACGATCCGCGATAACGATTTTCTTCCAGCTTTGACCGCGGTAACGCTAGCCAAAACAGCGCATCTTTTACCAGCAGTATGCTTTGTGTCGGTGTCGGAGTCTTTCGACGGTCTTACAGATTTGGATGTCGATTTAATGGATCGACTAAAATCAAGCCCAGTCTTATCAGATGTTATCGCCGCACGTGTTCCGACGGCGGCGGCAAAAAATAGCAAATTGCATGTTTTTCGCCCCGATATCGGCGGCGAAGATCATTTTGCATTAGAGGTCAACAAACCACGGCGCGACGCACCGGTATTGATCCGCCTGCATTCTGCGTGCTTTACGGGGGATGTATTGGGCAGTCTGAAATGTGATTGCGGCCCACAACTTCACGCCGCAATGGATCATATTGCGGCAGAACCAAACGGGGGCGTCCTACTTTACCTTAATCAAGAAGGGCGCGGCATCGGGTTGGCCAATAAAATGCGCGCCTATGCGCTACAGGACCAAGGTTTTGATACAGTTGACGCCAACCATCGGTTGGGTTTTGAAGACGACGAACGCGATTTTCGCATTGGCGCCACCCTCTTGAGGGAATTGGGGATCTCGCACGTTAAATTGATGACAAATAACCCAAACAAGATCAAAATGATGGAAGCCCAAGGTATCACGGTTACCGAGCGTGTGCCGTTAATTGTTGGGCACACTGACGAGAATGCAGAGTACCTTGCGACTAAGGCAAAGCGATCAGGGCATATGTTGCCTTGATGTATATTTTGCATAAGCTGGACGCCTCCGGCGGGAGTAATTTGGGCAAAAAGAAAGACTATGTCAGCTCATAAGCCCGCGCACCAAAGATGGCAGAACCGACACGGACGTGGGTTGCGCCAAATGAGATGGCTTTTTCAAAATCGCCAGACATGCCCATGGACAAGTCTTTGAGGCCGTTGCGTTTGGCCAGTTTTGAAAGAAGTGCAAAATGCAAAGCAGGCTCTTCGTCCACCGGAGGAATGCACATTAAGCCTGTGATAGGGAGGTCTAGGGCCATCGCCTGTTGAACGAACTCGTCCGTCTCTTCTGGTAGAATACCAGCCTTTTGCGGCTCTTTGCCTGTGTTGACCTGAATAAAGAGATCAGGACATTTTCCCAATTCTTGCGCGAGGCGCGCACAGGTTTGCGCCAATTTTGGACGGTCAAGGGTATGGATCGCATCGAATAGGTCAAAGGCCTGTCGCGCCTTGTTGGTTTGTAATGGGCCGATGAGGTGGACAGAGGCATCAGGGAATTGTTCTTTGAACATGGGCCATTTTCCGGCGGCCTCTTGTACGCGGTTTTCGCCAAAAAGCCGGTGACCTTGTTCTAGCACTTCTTGGACACGCTCATTCGGTTGGACTTTTGAAACGGCAATCAGATGCGTGCTTCCGATAGCGCGGGTATGATCCTGTTCGGCTTTGGTGATCTGGGATTGAATTTCGGACAAGGACATCGAGCACCTCATGGTCGGTTCACTGTGGTTCCGTCTTTAAAATATCACGAGAGGCCAAAAAGCAAGAGGCGCCCCGAATTGAGGCGCCTCCACGATATCTTTCAGCTCAACTTAGAATTTAAATCCAACCTTTACGCCATATGTCATGATAGAGTTGTCTGTAAACGCTCCAGGACCAGCAAGAGAAGTTACAGTCTTGTCACCAAACTGAGTATAGTTCGCACCCAAGCTTACCGTCATATTGTCACGAGAATAGCGCGCACCCAATGATACACCTTGATTGCCATCAGTTGTCGACAACAGTGATGTCCCAGAATCTTCTGAAGCGGCCTCATAATTGAATGAACCAGAAACCGACCAGTTGTCGTTAATCTTACGTCCAACACCCATTGAGAACGATGTTGTATTGTCCCATGTCGAAACAGCCACTCCCCCAATTTCAATATTGGAATCAGCCCATTTCGCGTGATGGATTGAACCAAATAGCAGTGTATTTGCGGCAATTCCTGTTTGGAAATCAACGGTCAAAGACTCTGGCATTCCGGACATCGACGCAACCTGTGGGCCAAGAACATCAGATGTCGTGTCATGCGACGTACGAGCAGCAGTTTGATAGGTCACCGCCACGCGCAGTGCAATATCCGGAATAGAATAGGACGCACCAACAATGGCTGATGTTGCGCTTGCGGAGTCGGCTGTGATGTTCCCGGGAACAGGTGTTATGATATTACCTGTCGCGCTGCCTTCTGTATATTTTACACCGCCATAGACATCAATTCGATCAGTTACTGAGTATTTCAATACCGCTGCCGTGCTACGGAAAGAAAGATCAACGTTTGGTTCTGGCAAATTACCCAAAGCCGCCAGCGCTGGGTTCAACTCCGCATACGGAATGGCAGCAAATGGACCACCTGACCCCTCATATGACAATGCGATTCGCCCTGCGTCAAATGACGTAAGACCAACAGAAAGCCGATCGGATATGTTAATTTTTAACGCGCCATTCATTGTGCTGAAATCGCTTAGCATCGAACTATCTGGAGCATAAACATCGTCAGTTACAGACGGTGAACGTGAAGAATAGGAAATCTCAGCATAGTTGCCTTCTTCGTACAAGAATGCAGGGTCGAAACGACCCACTTCCATGCCGCCGGCAAGAGCGGTTGTTGCGGCGGTTGCCGAGATGAGGGCCGTGGTTGCGGCCAGTTTTGTAAGCGTGGACATATAAGCCTCCCGTTAGATAATTGACACGAGTGTACTGTAAAAAAACTCTGCTTCAACAGTTTGTTACGCAGATTGACCTCACGACATGAAAAAAGCGGCCCCGAAAGGAGCCGCTTTCTCTAACCGATATTAATCAGATTAGAATGTGAATGCTGCTGTCGCTTGCATTTCTTCTTGGTCGTTTGCTTCGAATGTGAAGTCTAGGTCGCCAAGATCGTAAGTAACAGTCAAGATTGTTTCTGCATCGTCACCGACATCACCTGCGTTTGTTGAGTCGTATGCCAATGCAACACCTAGGTCACCCATTGTGTAACCAACGGACAAAGTTGTTTCTTCGTCTGTGTTGTATGACGCGCCCAATGACAAGCCGTTCAATGTTGTGTCTACTGAGATGCCGTAAACTTCTGCAGAGTCTGCAGTTACGCCGATTGTTGTGTCGCCCATTGCGTAGTCAACGCCAACTTCCCAT
>JALRHZ010000221.1 GCA_023259435.1 Paracoccaceae bacterium
ATACCGACCAAACGGGTCCAAGCCAGTTCTGCTGGAAACTTATGCGCGATCGCCCATCTCGGCGTTGTGGACCGAAAGCCAAGTCGGTCTTGCAGTGCCAGATCATTGACCTTGTAGACCACGCCGTCAATATCATAGGGCAATGTTGCACGTTGCTCTTCGATCTGTCGGTAATGGGAAATAATCTCTTGGGACGTTCTGCACAATTTCGTCAGAGGATTTGTAGAAAACCCAAAATCTTTAAGCCGTTGGATGGCCTCATATTGCGTCAGTGCCAAAGGCGCACTTGTTTCACCCCATGCATAGGCGAAAAATTTCAATGGGCGCGCTGCGGTTATGGTGGGGTCCAGCTGGCGCAGAGACCCGGCCGCCGCATTGCGCGGGTTTGCAAAGGTTTTCCCGCCCCGCTCGGAATGACGTTCATTCAAGGAATGAAAATCCTCATGGCTCATATAAACTTCGCCGCGCACCTCTAATATCGAGGGCGCGCCGTCAATGGTATGTGGAATATCTTGGATGGTCCGCGCATTCGCGGTCACATTTTCCCCCACGGCACCATCCCCACGCGTGGCCGCCTGCACTAGATGTCCGTTTTCGTACCGTAGACTTAGAGAGAGACCATCAATTTTCGGCTCGGCCGTGAAGTCCAATGCGTCGGTCCCGGCCAACCCCAAAAACCGTCTCAGACTATCCTCAAAATCAAAAACATCTTGATCGTCAAATGCATTGGCCAAAGACAACATGCGTTGGGCATGGGTGACCTTTGAAAAGCCGTCACTGGGGGCAGCGCCAACTGTTTGCGTGGGGCTATCTTTTGCGGCGAGGTCCGGAAACGCCTGCTCTAAAGCACTAAGGCGTCTTTTCTTTGCGTCATATTCGGCATCGGACAACGTGGGCTGATCACTGCCATGATAGTCTTGATTGGCCTGTTGCAACTCTTTAACCAGCGCGGCGATTTCTGCCCGTGCTGCATCGTTGGAAAGCGATGAGGGTTCGACCATGACACTGCCTTTCATTCACCAGTTTCTTAGGTGATAGTTTGCAGTGTCACATTGGTCCAGTTCAAAAACGTATTTTAAACCGCTTCTGCATGGCGATCCTGCGACGGAACAGGATCTTTTAGGACGTATCCACGGCCCCAAACTGTTTCGATATAGTTCTCATTATCCGTCGCCTCAGACAATTTTTTCCTTAACTTACAGATAAATACATCAATAATCTTAAGTTCTGGCTCATCCATGCCGCCATAGAGATGGTTTAGAAACATCTCTTTGGTAAGCGTGGTGCCCTTGCGCAGCGACAAAAGTTCAATCATCTGATATTCTTTGCCCGTAAGATGGACAACCTTCCCGTCAACTTCGACCGTTTTGGCATCCAAATTCACGTCAATTTTTCCCGTCGAAATAATGGAATGCGAATGCCCCTTAGAACGGCGAATAATGGCGTGTATGCGCGCAATAAGCTCTTCGCGATGGAACGGTTTGGTCAAATAATCATCCGCTCCAAATCCAAACCCACGGATTTTGTTTTCCGTATCGTCTGATCCAGACAGTATTAAGATCGGTGTATTCACACGTGCCAACCGAATTTGCCGCAACACTTCATGCCCCGTCATGTCAGGCAAATTTAGGTCCAAAAGAATAAGATCGTAATCATACAGTCGCGCAAGATCGATCCCTTCTTCGCCAAGATCGGTGACATAAACATTTAGATTCGCATGCGTCAACATCATCTCGATGCTGCGCGCCGTGGTCGGATCATCCTCAACCAAAAGTACCCGCATAGATCACTCCGTTAAAAAATTATTCTTAAAAACAATCGTTAAAAATGGTTAATCACCCGTTACTAAAATCATTTATATTATTTTCTTCCTAAAGTTGTCTATTCTTTTTCAGCTGCGTTGTCTTTAGTCCCGCCTCTCCGTGACAGGCTGCATATTCAACCCAAGTAAAAAACTCTTCCTCGCTCAGAGAGTACCGCTTTAGCGCGTCATCTAAAGAC
>JALRHZ010000222.1 GCA_023259435.1 Paracoccaceae bacterium
TCGCAGGCAATTTGAAAGAGATGCTGGCATCAATAATTCCGGCAAATGATGCGCGACGCCATTTATCGCGTGTCGTGCCCTCGTTGTTAGTCGAAGGTATGACCCTTGCCGGTTCGTGATATTGATCTGCTTATGTCTGCGGCTCAGCGCGCAGGCGAAATTGCCCTAGATTTTGTCAAGCGCGGGTTCGATGTTGAGGAAAAGCCCGATGGCGCAGGACCCGTGACCGAAGCGGATCTTGCGGTTGATCGGTTTCTAAAAGAGACATTGCTGTCGGCGCGGCCCGAGTATGGGTGGCTGTCTGAGGAAAGTGATGATGATCTGACGCGCATGGATCGCAAGATGTGCTTTGTTGTGGACCCAATTGATGGGACGCGCAGTTTTGTGAATGGGGATGACAGTTGGGCACATTCCTTGGCCGTTGTTCAAGATGGTCAGGTATGTGCAGGCGTCGTCTTTTTGCCAAAACGCGGGCTTTTGTATTCTGCCAGTCTTGGGCAAGGGGCCTATTTGAATAGTAAACCCATCCAGGCTTCTGCGAAAGACACGTTAAAAGACGCGGATATTTTGACGGTAAAACGAAGTTTATCACCCGAATTTTGGAACAATGGGATGCCGCCAAAGTTCACGCGATCCTATCGCCCATCTCTTGCCTATAGAATGTGTTTGGTGGCAGAGGGCAGATTTGACGCAATGATGACCCTGCGTGATACGTGGGAATGGGATATCTGCGCGGGCAGCTTAATCGCCTCCGAGGCAGGTGCGCGTGTCTCTGACCGTTTTGGGCACCAACTTTCGTTCAACCAAAAAGGCGCAAAGACACTTGGCGTGTTGGCTGGGGCACCAAAGATTCTTGATGAGTTACATCAGGCCTTAGAATTTTAGGAACGGCTGAACGACGCGGTGCAAGAATTTATCAAACTTTAATGGCGCGTCAGTGACTGCTAGGCAGATGCAATCTTGATCACCAATCACTGTCGGGGTGTGATGTACGTCCTGATCTGCGATCTCGATGTCACCGGCGTTAAACCTATTTAGCTCATCTTCAAACGCACCTTGAAGAACAAGGGTTAGTTCGGTTCCTGAATGTGAATGGTGTGGCATGGCCTGACCTGACGGAATATATAACAGGCGGGCTGTTGCTTGGTTTGATGTTTTTAAGATGCACTGCTTGGCCCCCATACCGATCGAGGTCCACTTTACGTCTTTTAACGACCCACCGATGTAATCATACAATGGTTCCGGCACATCCGTTTTTGGCTTTTGCGTTTCGATGAATGTTTGGCTACTGGATTTAATCAGCGCCATTGTTTTCGAAAACGAGTCTTCTTCAACCATCACGTGCTCTTGGCGTTCAAGCAATTGACCACCGACCACATCATAGGCTTCGGCAGCCGCACGGCATGTATCACACATAGAGATATGTGTTGCCACGGCTAGATTAAACGCCTCTGGCAAGCGCCCAGTTGCGTAGTTAAAGATGAGGTCCTCAGAGAGGTGATGTTTTACAGTATGTGTCGTCATGTCAGGTGATCTAGGTCATAGTTTTTCGAAGTCTCGTCAAAGCAAGACGAATTCGCGATTTAATTGTTCCAAGGGGGAGACCGGTTTTCTCGGCGACTTCCATATGGGACATGTCTCCGTAAAATGCGGCGATTAAGATTTCCTTTTGCGTCTCGGGCAGTTCTGAAATAGCCTTGCCGAGTTGCGTTGCTTCTTGTTGGAGTGTGAATATGTCTTCTTGGTTCGGATAATGGTCCGGCTCATTCAAGAGTAATTCAGGTTCTGGGCGTTTTTGCTTTCGTTTTGCGTCAATCAATCGATTGCGGGCAATGGTGAAAATCCACGTTGATACGCTTGCACGGCTCGGATCGAATAGGGCCGCCTTGTGCCAAACTTCTTTTAAGTCATGATATTTCGGCATTTAACCTGGTGCTCGACTGTTGTAAATTTAGCTCAATTGCATATTTGTAACTATAATAATATTAAT
>JALRHZ010000223.1 GCA_023259435.1 Paracoccaceae bacterium
GTCGGTTCCAGTTCAGGAGATAGCTCCCGTTCAAGTTGTATCTGCTGAAACATCCCCTAAACCTACGAGTCACGGATTACGCAGTGCCAAAAAAGCCGTCTTCGGTAAAGGTAACATTCCGCGTTTTTTCATCGATGGAATAGTGATCATCGGACAATTCTGGAATGATACGGTCAATCGTGGCGTAAAGCTCTGAGCGATCTTCTGCAGGGCCAGAAATGATCAACGGTGTTCGGGCCTCATCCACCAAGATACTGTCAACTTCATCCACGATGGCAAAGTAGTGATCTTTTTGGTGCATCTGATCCAATTCAGGGGCCATGTTGTCGCGCAGGTAATCAAAGCCCAGTTCGTTATTTGTGGCATATGTCACATCACAGGCATAAGCCTGTGCTTTTTCTTCTTGTGCTTGTTGGGGGTAAACCACCCCTGTCGTCATTCCAAGTGCTGCGAAAACGTTGGACATCCATTCGCTGTCACGCTTGGCCAAGTAATCGTTGACTGTGACGACATGCACGCCGCGCCCTGTCAGAGCGTTCAAATAGGCAGGGAAGGTCGCGACCAAAGTTTTCCCTTCGCCTGTTTTCATTTCAGAGATATTTCCTTGGTGGAGGAAAATGCCACCCATCAATTGTACGTCGAATGCCCGAAGCCCAAGAGCGCGTTTCGCTGCCTCGCGGCAGTTTGCAAATGCTTCTGGCAAAAGTGCGTCTAGGGTTTCGCCATTAGACACTCGTGATTTAAACTCGGCAGTCTTTGAAATGATGTCGTCGTCAGACAGAGCCTCGAACTCTGGCTCTAGCGCATTGATTTTTTCAACCAAAGCTTTTGCAGATTTAACTTTTCGATCATTTGGTGTGCCAAAGATCTTTCGAGCAAGTGTTCCCAACCCCAACATCGTCTCGTATTCCTCTCTGCCAGAAGAAATTCACATCTGGCCTTGTCCTGTTATCGATCTGGCAATAGGTGTTATGGCAGTCGAAAAATGTCTTTAGCGATGTAAGGGTCCGGTCAAACACTGTCAACGCTCGCGCCCATCGCACCTCAAAATAAGAAGGGAAAAAGTGTGAATAATTGGCGAAATATCGCAGCTGCGATCATCTTAGGTGTCAGCGCTACCACTGTTGCCGCGCAAGACCAAGTAACGGCGGATACAGTTGTTGCGACTGTGAACGGCACAGAGATCAAATTAGGTCATATGATCTTGGTGCGTGAGAACCTTCCAGCGCAGTATCAGCAACTTGCTCCAGAGCAGCTTTTCGAAGGAATTTTGAAACAAATAATTCAACAAACAGTTCTCGCAGATTTGGCTAAGAATAATTCTGCGCAGCGGATTGAGTTTGCGCTTGATAATGAAAAACGCTTGATGCAGGCCAGCTCGGTTGTGGATCAAATCATGTCCGAGACTTTGACAGAAGACGCTATTCAATCGGCCTATGATCAAGCATATGCAAATTTTGATGGTGGTCAGGAATTTAATGCCTCGCATATCCTTGTTGCGACAGAAGAAGACGCAAGCGCGATTGTTGCAGATCTACGTGCCGGCGCGGATTTTGCTGAAACGGCGCGTGAAAAATCAACCGGTCCATCGGGGCCGAATGGCGGGCAATTAGGATGGTTCGGCCCTGGTATGATGGTCCCGCCTTTTGAAGCTGCTGGCATGTTATTATCCTTAACGATGTGCGTGCGATGCAAGCCCCAACTCTTGAAGAGGTACGGTCAGAAATTGTAGCAGATTTAGAGCAGGCAACCCTCGAAGTCCGTTTGTCAGAGATTGAAGCATCTGCGGAAATCTGGCGCCAAGGTGCGCCTGAGGTCGATCCGGCACTAGTTATGCAATCTGATTTGGTGGATTAATTTCGATGGCTACGATTACCAAAGTGTCTCCTCTTGCGCCCTCTGCTTTTCCGCAGGTGCCACCTATCAAGGGTG
>JALRHZ010000224.1 GCA_023259435.1 Paracoccaceae bacterium
GAAAACATGTCAGAACAGGTCAGCCAACGTGTTGTCGAGGCAGGGCTCTTGCCGTTGCATGGCATTGAAGATGCCTTGGCTGCCATTTCTGCGATTGCACGCGTAGAGACACCAAATGCAACGCCCGTCTTCCTGCAGCCCGCACTCAAAGAGGCAGAGCTGGTGTATGAGGACACAGCCAAGGCAATGTTAAAGCGTTTTGGCGTCGATGTTCCGACAACTGGGTCGGTTTCAAGTGCGGAGGAAGCGGCACACGCCGCCGATGAAATGGGATATCCTGTTGTCCTGAAGGGGCTGGGTTTGGCGCATAAATCTGATGCTGGCGCGGTGCATTTGCATCTGGAGACACCGCAGGAAGTTACACAGGCGGCCATGACGATTGGCGGGAACGCGTTTTTGGTCGAAGAGATGATCACCGACACGGTCGCAGAGCTTTTGGTTGGGATCGTCCAAGATCCAGTCCATGGGATGGTTCTGACCCTTGGGGCAGGCGGAATATTCACAGAAATTCTGCGCGACAGTACGTCCATGATTTTGCCTGTTTCTTCACAAGACGTGCGTTCAATGCTGTCGCGCCTGAAACTCTATCCATTATTGACCGGCTACCGCGGCAGGCCAAAGGCAAATATCGATGCGATTGTCGCGGCCGTCATGGCGCTACAAGAAGCTGTCATCAAGGCACAGATCCCGATAGAAGAGCTTGAAATAAACCCACTTATCTGCGGGCAAGATCGCGCCATTGCAGTGGACGCGCTTGTACGTCAAGAAAGGAAAGTAAATGACTGATAAACCAGTGAAAACAGAACGTCGGGGGCATGTTCTTGAGGTAACTTTGGATCGGCCAAAGGCGAATGCAATTGATCTGGCGACCAGCCGCCTTATGGGCGATGTCTTTCTAAAGTTCCGAGATGACCCCGAATTGCGCGTTGCTATTATCACAGGTGGTGGGGAAAAATTCTTTTGCCCCGGTTGGGATCTAAAGGCCGCGGCGGATGGTGATGCAGTGGATGGAGATTATGGAGTTGGTGGCTTTGGTGGTCTGCAGGAACTGCGCGGTTTAAACAAACCTGTCATTGCGGCGGTCAATGGTATCTGTTGCGGTGGTGGTCTTGAGTTGGCGCTTTCGGCTGATATCATCTTGGCTGCAGATCATGCGGAGTTTGCTCTGCCGGAAATTAAGTCTGGCACCGTTGCTGATGCGGCGAGCGTAAAGCTGCCAAAGCGGATCCCTTACCATATTGCGATGGAGATGCTCTTGACGGGGCGTTGGATCGACGCCGAAGAAGCCGCAAGGTGGGGCATGATTAACCATATTTATCCGGCCACGGATCTTATGGCAGAGGCGCGTAAAATGGCAGAGCTTTTGGCCTCTGGGCCGCCACTTGTTTATGCGGCGATCAAGGAGATTGTGCGCGAGTCTGAGGATATGAAATTCCAAGACGCGATGAATAAAATCACAAAAAGTCAGTTTGCAACCGTGGAAACCCTATACAACAGCGAAGACCAACTCGAAGGTGCGCGCGCCTTTGCCGAAAAGCGTGACCCTGTTTGGAAAGGGAAATAATCGCAGTCGTTTGTATGGGATCACTCGGTAAAGCGGACTTTTCCAATGTGATCAAGGTTGCGGTTTCGCTGGGCATAGTCGATGCCGTAACCGACAACAAATTCGTCAGGGATTTCAAAACCGGTCCAGTCTGCTTTTACATCGACCTCACGCCGTGTCGGCTTGTCCAACAAGGCAATCGTTCGAAGTTTGGCGGGTTGGCGCGATGTTAACAGGCCAATCACATGGGATAATGTAAATCCCGTGTCCACGATATCTTCGACGACCAAAACATCGCGGCCTTCAATTGCGCCGCGCAGGTCTTTTAAGATCCGGACCTCGCGCGAGCTTTCCATGCCATCACCATAAGAAGAGGCCTCG
>JALRHZ010000225.1 GCA_023259435.1 Paracoccaceae bacterium
ATCGTTGTTCGAAAGTCCTTCGGTGAGCTTTTTCAGAACATCGAATTCTTTACGCGAAAGAGAACACCGATCCATAGCCTGATCCGAAACCGTAGCCATTTGCTGTTCACTTGGAATGAATTTTTGCCCGGTATGAATCAGCTTCAGAGTAAGGATAAGCGCTTCGAGAGAAAACTGCTTGGGAATCAGGCCAGAAACGCCAATATCCAGGCAGTTTTGCGCGAACATGGGGATTGTGGATCTGCCGAAAAGCACAACTTTGGCAGGATCAAATTGTTGCACCATGTCTTGCACGTCCCGAATTTTAACGGGATTTGCCAAACTGGTTTCCAACATAACCAAGTCAAACTTCTTATCGGCCTTGACCTCAAACGCGCGTTTGACTGTGGAAACCGACGTGGTTTCGAAGTCACCCGTTTCTTCCAGGCTCAACGAGAGCAGGTCCGAGATGAGAGCGCGATCTTCGATGATGAGAACGTGTAGTTTTTTAGTGTGGGTCATGAGCGTAATCCTGTGTCTTTTTACAGTGATCTTTGACCACCAGATGGTCGTAAACTCAGTACGCTACACCTCCTTAGGTAGTATTATGAAACCAGAGATCAACATAAACGGTCAATGGACAAAATTTAAATGAGCGAAAGTTTGCAGACCTGACCTATCGAGGTGCTTTATCAGACCCCGAAAGAGAAAATCCTTGGCCACAGCTCTAAACCGTGTCTGTCAAACGATATTTACCCAACAGAGGTCGTACGCGTCACGCTGGTCGTTGGCTTAAACAGAACAAAAAGCACAAAAAGACGGTATTGTCAGCGTGACGGCACTAATTCCGGCGACCAACCGACAGTATCCAAAACCCAGAAAACGCGTTGTTGTGTGGTGTCGATGCACCAGAAAATTCTTCATCCGAAAATCAAAAAGCGCATTTCTGCGTTCGCGTTGACGAGAAATCCCCGGCTACACGACGCGAAATGCATCGCATTGTATTCCACCACCGTATCGCAGGAAAATCAGCCCAGGGGCCGCATGGCGGACAATTGCTTCAGTCACAGCCTGACGCTCGGCAGGCCACGCATAAATGTAAATGATGTCAAATCCCAGGACATCAAACTCGCGCGCCGCGTTTGCCTCATCGCTGCGGTCGAACCGGTAATTGCCCTGCCGAAAGTTGACGTTAACGTCATGCGATTTGGCCAGTTGGCGCGATACCTCGATGAGGCGCGGTTCGATTTCGACCCCGGTCGACTCCCATCCGCGCAGTGCTGCAAGACAACTCACAACTCCAATGCCGCTACCCCATTCGCAAAAACGTGGTGCATCTGTCTGGGTATATGCCGCGGCGGACTGAAGAAACCGCCAGGCAATGAGACCGTTCGAGGTGACAAGGCTCGGAATGCGGTCTTCTCCCGGTAAGCCCTGCATCTCTTCCGCAAGGCTTTTGGCGTTTTGGATAAGTGTCAGTGCCTGTGCGGCAGGCGTGTCATCAGACAAGGTGATCTGCAACGGTTCAAGTGTAACCGGCCGATTGGCACCGCCTGCCGCAGGGCGGGCTGATAGCCTAAGACACGTGCATAGCGACGTCGTTTGCGACGTCTCTTATGCGCGGAGGGGTTATGCGGGGCGAAATTCTGGGGGTCGAGCGGCGCCGTTATTGGGGCGACGAGGAGAAGCTGGCGATCGTGAGCGCGGTCGGTGTGGGCGGCGCGACGGTGACGCAGGTCGCGCAGCGCCACGAGGTGACCCGGCAACAGATTTATGCGTGGCGTCATG
>JALRHZ010000226.1 GCA_023259435.1 Paracoccaceae bacterium
CAATGCGGGCAAACACCGCCGCAGTGGCAACTGAGGCGCCTGATACGGCGGCAAATCCGGCCGTTGCAAACACAGTAGAAACGGCCATACCACCGGGTAGCCACCCGACCCACCGTTTAGCCGCCTCGAACAAGGCCCGCGTCAGGCCGGCAAAATAAGCAAGATATCCGATCAAAATAAAGGTCGGTATCAGGGACAGCGCCTGATTGCTTACTTTTGAATGCGGTACTTGCCCTGCTGTTTTTACAGCTACTGTTAAGGCCCAGCCGAAATCTTCGGGGTCATAGCCCTTTTTCGCCCAAAATATCCAAACTAGACCTACAAAGCCTGCAAGCGCTGCGGCATAGGTAACGCGCATACCCAAAACGACGATCGTAACCAGAAAAATCGAAACGTAAATTCCAATATCAATGGGTTCCATCGTGTTCTCCTTTGGTCACAACCATAGAGGCCTCGGCGGCAGCTTGATCTGCAACAGATTGCATCAAGGGAACCCCCGCGGGTGCGTCAATATTATTGATAAAAGCATTGATATATATGGTGATTTGCAAGATCAGCCTGATGCACAAGAGACCGAACATGATTGGTACCATGATCTTTGTGGGCCAAATCGGAAGATTGATATCGATTGTACTATCTCTGCTCCACAGAGGCGCAGACCAGTCAAAGCTTCGATCAAAGTGAGACCACGCCCCCCAGACAAGCAATAAGATGATCCCTAGCGCCAGCAAAGTTGTGATGGCTTCAGTGAACCAGAACGCCCTTCCTTTAAAGCGGCCTATAAAGATGTCCATCCGAATATGCCCGCCAAATCGCTGTGTGTAGGATAAACCAAGAAAGGCAATCAACGGAAGGATCTGAGAAATCCAATCCACATAGCCCGGTAATGGCTTTTCAAAAAGCTCACGTCCGCCAACCGAGATCACGGCAAGCGCCATCAAGGCCAATGTACATACACCTGCGATCACCGCAAAAAAGCGCTCGATCTTTGTTAATCCTTGGTCAACCCGACTTAGAACCGATCCATCTTCTAATACTGCAGATCCTGCCATAGTACTCCCCAAAATAAATGGGCGGCGGTTGCATCAACCGCCGCCGATTTTAATTAGCGCATACCTGCAAGAGTAGACTTTACAAGGTCATACAGTTCCTGCCCAGGAAGACCCTGTGCGGTCATTGTATCGATCCATTCCTGCTGTAAAGGCGCACCTGCGATTGACCGGAATGCATCAAGTTGGTCGTCTGCGACAACAACCTTTGTTACATTCTTCTCGGTCAGGATGGTTTCCCATTTGTCCAAAAGAGCGCCGTAATTTTCCAGGTAATATGCAATTGCTTCGTCAATTGAGCTATCCAGTGCCTCTTTATGCGCATCTGATAGACCTTCATAGGCGTCAATATTGACAACAACAGGACAATTCACCGTGCCAGGGTTCAGGTTTGCGGTCCACCATGTCGCTTGGTCAATGGTGCGGAATGACAAATGCGCGTGCTGGGCAAAGGCCACAGTATCAACAACACCGGATTCCATCGCGTTATAGGCCTCTGAGCTGGTGACCGAGGTTGGTGTCGCGCCAATGGCCTTGAACGCATTTCCGATCCCCCCAGTTGCGCGTACACGCATGCCCTTCATTTCGTCTAGGGTTGCACGCGGCGTACCTGTTCCAACAAGGTTGTATT
>JALRHZ010000227.1 GCA_023259435.1 Paracoccaceae bacterium
CATGCTTGGGCTACGGCCTCTGCGTCTGCCACGTCCAACGGAACGACCTCAGAGGGTGAGACCAGCTCACCGGCGAGCCGGTCAAGATCATATTTGCGCCGCGCCGATAGGATTAGGGTCGCGCCTTGCGCGCTAAGTTCCCGTGCAAGGGCGGCTCCGATGCCGCTACTTGCGCCGATGATCCATACTGTTTCGGTGTTATACGTCATTGTTTTTGCATAAAGAGTGTAAGTTCCGCGACAGTGAAACCGAATTTTTTCAGATAGGACCGGTTCACAAGGACACCATCGTTCATTTGATACATCCAATCGTCAAAGGTTAGGCGAATTGTGCTATCCCCATAAGGGACATCCATCTGATAGGCCCAGCGAATGGCGGTGCCGCTCGTTTCGCCCGCGGCCTCGTCCAAAATGTCATCGGCCCGCCCGCGATAGGTGTTTTCCCCTGTCTTTTCGATGTGCCAAATCCGTGTTTGGGTGGTGCCGTCATAATAGGTGAAATACTCATCTAACCTGCCCGTATCGCCCTCCCACGTGCCTTGGATGTCGACATCAAACCGCGAGACCACACGTCCCCGCCAATCTTGGAGCACGCCCCAGCCTTTGATGGGGCCTGTGAAAAATTCCTTGATATCGGCTGGCGGCGTTGTGTCGGCATAATCTGCCATGTTTTGCCCGCTACAGCCCGCAAGGACCGACAGCCCCAGTAAAAATGCAACTAACTTGTGTTTCACGCCAAACGGTCCTCTATGTCTAAGGTTCTATATAATAAAATAGCCGAGAAAATTTTAAGTCCACAGGGAACCGCAGCATAAGCAATGGATAACGCCATGAGGCTGCTGTCTGAATTCACGGCATCCGGCTGAAATCCGGCAAAATCCAAAATCGGCAGGACCAAGCCAGAGGCAACCGCAAGCGCGGCTTTGCCCAAAAAGGCGTAAATTCCAAAAAGCCAACTCGCGCCAGAGGTGACGTTGTTCTGTGACACAAGATCCCCAAGCCGTGCAGGCGGCAAAGACAAATCCGCGCCAAAGGCAATGCCGGATAACAGACAGATCATGCCAAACGCCCATGTGTCGCCCGCGCCCAACAAAAAGGCCCATGAAAAGACAAAAACGGCCAAAACCATTGAGGCCAACCAAGCCCGTGTTTTGCCAATTCGTCGGCTCAGCGACGTCCACAGGGGCAGACCAAGGATCGCGCTTAGGAAATACAGGCCCAAAAACGCGCCTGTTGACTCACCTGCGCCGAGGAGGTCCCGTACAAAGAAGACCACCAATATCGCGGGGATTGACGAGGCAAGTATGCTAAGGGCAACGATGAGGTAGAACGATTTGATTTGTAACGGAATATCGGTTTTTGGGGTCGTTGTGGTGTTTGTTGATGTCAAGGTGTGACGCGTGCCGCGCCACCATCGCCAAAATATCAACCCTGTGATGCCTGCAATGCCCGCAAGGGCAAGACAGAGTATTTGGAAACTTGCCTGTTTGCTCATGTACGGGGCAAGGAGACTGGGTAGGCTAACCGCCAGCAGCAGACCAAAAATTCCCAGACCTTCACGAATGGCAGAGACGCGTGTGCGCATGGCCTCTGTTTTGGGCCACAGCCCACCAAGTGCTGTCAGGTTGATTGAGACCACGCTGAAACATGTG
>JALRHZ010000228.1 GCA_023259435.1 Paracoccaceae bacterium
ATATAAACCCGTGGGTGCGGGGAACGCGGAGTGTCGTTCGAAGGGACCCTTCATGGTCATCACCGTCCTCAGATTGTTCATCGGCGGGGACAACGTTGGCCCGGCGTAAAGGTTGACTGTGCGTCGCTAGGAAGACGCTTTCTTGGAGCCGGGCGCGTCGCTTGTGGCGGCTGAAGCCTTCGCTCTCGTATCCACTGGCCGAGCATCATCGTCGAGCCAGTATCGGTCTTCAGATTCTAGTGTAACTGGGGGCTCCCATTCTTTGCCAGGGTGATATACCGAAGGCTCCAACCCCGGGTGGCGGCGCCGTTGAACGGCAAGGATCATCAGTCCGAGAACGACGGCGGCAATCGAGGCCCACTGGTTTGAGCGCAGACCAAAAATCACTTCGGCGACGTCGAGTCGGAGGGTTTCGAGGAAAAACCGTCCAACGCCGTACCAGATGAGATACAGGGCAAACACTCGACCCCACTGCAGGGTTAACCTCTTAGCGACGGCAATGATGACCATCGCGCCCAGGATGTTCCACCACATCTCATACAGAAAAGTTGGATGGAACAGGGTGTCCACGGGCAGGCCTACGGGAATCGCGCGATTACCCGGGTCGATTTCAAGGCCCCAGGGCAGGTCGGTCGGTGCGCCAAAGAGCTCCTGGTTGAAATAGTTCCCCATCCGTCCCACACCCTGAGCAATGAGTAGTCCAGGTGCGAGTGCGTCGGCAAAGGACCAAAAGCGCAACCCCGCCATTTTCGTGCCGATCCATGCTCCGATGCCGCCCCCGACGAGCGCGCCAAAAATGGCGAGTCCTCCCTCCCAGACGTAGAAAATACGTAGCAAATCGGCGCCGGCGAAAAAGTAGTCCGCGGGGTGGGTGACCACGTGAAAAAGCCGACCACCGAGAATTCCCAGCGGCACAGCCCATAAGGCGATGTCGATGACCACCCAGGGCTCCGCTCCACGCGCCGTCAGGCGCCGGTTCGTAAGCCAGACGGCGATGGCAATGCCGGTGAGGATAAAGAGCGCGTAGGCATTGATGCTGAGATTGAGACTGAACCAGTCGAGCCCAATGCTTCTGAGCCAGCTGCCGATGTTGAACGAACGCCACTCAGCGGGTGGGCTGGGAATACTGGCGAAATCCATGCATCATCCTCTTCTTTGGGTGAACCCTCTTAGGCTACCGGGGTTGTCACGAGCGGTTGGCGAGACGACGAGCGAGGTCACGCAGGGCATCGACTCCCCCATCATCGAGCGCTCGCACGAGCGCCGAGCCGACAATCGCGCCGTCGGCGTAGCTCAGGACGTCGCTGAC
>JALRHZ010000229.1 GCA_023259435.1 Paracoccaceae bacterium
TATATCGTTGTTTTTGCAAAATGATTTCTATCCCACCCGCGAGGCGTATTTGGCCGCATTGGCCGATGCAATGAAGGCGGAATATGAAACAATCGTCGCCTCGGGTCTGGATCTGCAATTGGATTGTCCCGATCTGGCGTTGTCGCGTCATATGCTGTTCAATGACCTCAGCGATGAGGAGTTTATCAAGGTCGCCGCAAGCCATGTCGAGGCATTGAACCACGCCTTGTCTGACATTCCTGCCGAAAAGGTTCGGGTGCATATTTGTTGGGGCAATTATGAGGGGCCGCATGTCTGCGACATACCGATGTCCAAGATGTTTGATACCTTGATGTCCACCAAATCGCGCTATGTTTTGTTTGAAACGTCAAACCCGCGCCACGGGCATGAATGGTCGGTCTTTGCAGATCGCAAGGCCGATATTCCCGATGACAAGGTCTTGGTTCCCGGTGTGGTCGATACAACCACCAATTTTGTCGAACATCCCGAACTGGTTTCCCAACGTATTCAACGGTTTACGGATATCGTCGGGCATGAACGTGTGATTGCCGGATCAGATTGTGGCTTTGGTACCTTTGCGGGTTTTGGCGCGGTCGATCCTGACATCGCCTATGCCAAACTCTCGGCGCTGAGCGAAGGTGCATCGCGACTGCCATGACCCCTTTGGTTCTGATCCCTGGAATGATGTGTGACGCGCGGCTGTTTGGTCCACAAATTGCCGCCTTTTCTGCCAGGCGTCCTATTCATTTGGCGGTGATTTCAGGACATGCCAGTGTGACGGAATTGGCGCGTGATGTGTTGCGCACGGCCCCAGATCGCTTTGCCTTGTGTGGGTTGTCTATGGGCGGGATTGTGGCGATGGAAATCCTGCGCCTTTCCCCTGATCGGGTTGATAGGGTGGCGTTGTTGGACACAAATCCTTTGGCGGAATTGGATGAGGTAAAGCAAAAACGCCTCCCCCAGATGATAGCGGCGCGCGACGGAAAATTGGCGCAGATTATGCGGGATGAATTAAAGCCGAATTACCTTGCAGATACGCCCCATTGCGGGGCAATTCTGGACTTGTGCATGGACATGGCCTTGGCCCTTGGGCCGCATGTATT
>JALRHZ010000230.1 GCA_023259435.1 Paracoccaceae bacterium
CGTGGGCGCGGCGCGCGTCTTCAACGGCGTCCTCGGCCTCATGGCTCACAATCAGGCTCGTGGCCTCGCCCGTCCACACCCGCACCGTCGCCTGAATAAAACGGAACAGCATCAGAGCCATGCCAAACGGCAGGATCACATAGGGAATGAAGCGTGGCAGTTTTTCATATTCCTCGCCCTCGTTCATCAAAGGCTCCAGAAACCGTAGGATCTCGGGCAGCGGGATATCCTCCACACCATACCAAGCGCGATAAGAGGTTGCGCGCATCTCTTCAAAGCCCGTCGGGAACCAGCGACCTGTCGTTTGCGGCAGGTTGGCAAAGTTAGCCCAGTAATCCCAAGCACCTTTGAGCAGCAAGAAGGCGTAGCCTATGCAGATCGCTCCCACGACCAAAGCCAAGACTTTGCGCACGCGCGCGGAAAAAAGGTTGATTACTGTATCCACGCCAAGGTTCGAGGTGGTTTTGATTGCGTAAGACACCCCAAAGAGCACCAGCCACGCAAACAGAAATGTCACCGTCTCAAGAACCCAGATCATGCTGGTATTGAAGAGGTAGCGCAAAACAACGTTGATGAAGGTCAGAAGCGTCATCATGCCGAGAATAAAGGCGATAATGGTTTCTTCCAGTTCGTTGACGAAACGACCCACCGGTCCCTTTGCCTTATAGCCATGAGCCATAGTCATTCGCTCCTATGATAGAGGAAAGAGTAGCGCGCAGGCCCAGCCGTCTGTTGGGCCGGGCCTGCGTCTTTCGGTCAAATGCGAAGCTTAGAACTGCGCGTTGATCGCTTGGGCCGCGTCGATGTTTTCTTGGCCAACATCGTCTTTGAACTGACCCCAAACTGGCATCATTGCATCAACCCAAGCCTGACGGCTTGCCGCGTCAAGCTCGCGGATTGTTGTGCCTGCGTCCAGAATGGCTTGGCGGGCGTCGCCGTCCACTTTGCCAACAGCAGCGTTACGCTCGGTGCTGACTTCGTTGAGGATCGTTGCGAGTTGTGTGCGCATGTCCTCATCGAGGCTATCCCACCAGTCCGTTCCAACAACGACCATGTAGTCGATGATGCCGTGGTTGGTTTC
>JALRHZ010000022.1:0-10810 GCA_023259435.1 Paracoccaceae bacterium
AGGCAAAGAGACAACCATGCCCAATGCGCCACCGCGTGGGATAATTGTCGCCTTATAGACAGGGTCGCATTGCGGCAAGGACAGACCAACCACGGCATGGCCTGCCTCGTGATAGGCTGTCTTTTCTTTTTGATCATCGGTCAAGACCATAGACCGGCGCTCGGCCCCCATCATGACTTTGTCTTTGGCGTTTTCAAAATCTACCATCGTCACAACAGAGCGGCCAACACGTGCCGCCATCAAGGCCGCCTCGTTTACAAGGTTGGCCAGATCCGCTCCCGAAAAGCCCGGTGTGCCGCGCGCGATTAGGCGCAGGTCAACGTCAGGGCCAAGAGGTGTTTTCCGGGCATGGACGTTCAGGATCTTTTCACGGCCTTTGATATCTGGGTTTGGAACCGTGACCTGACGGTCAAAGCGGCCCGGACGCAGCAAAGCAGGATCCAAAACATCGCGACGGTTTGTGGCCGCCAAGATAATCACACCTTCGTTTGCTTCAAAACCGTCCATCTCGACCAATAGCTGGTTCAACGTCTGTTCGCGTTCGTCATTACCGCCGCCATATCCGGCCCCACGGTTCCGTCCCACAGCATCGATTTCGTCGATAAAGACGATACACGGCGCATTCTTTTTCGCCTGTTCAAACATGTCACGCACACGCGAGGCACCAACACCAACGAACATTTCAACAAAGTCAGACCCCGAAATGGTAAAGAAGGGAACCCCTGCTTCGCCCGCAATGGCACGTGCAAGCAATGTTTTACCCGTACCAGGAGGGCCAACAAGAAGCGCACCTTTTGGAATTTGACCACCAAGGCGGCTAAATTTTTGCGGGTTGCGCAGAAACTCTACGATTTCTTCAAGCTCATCTTTGGCCTCATCAATACCCGCCACATCGTCAAACGTGACGCGACCTGATTTTTCGGTCAGCATTTTCGCGCGGCTTTTGCCAAACCCCATGGCGCCACCCTTGCCGCCACCCTGCATGCGGTTCATGAAATACACCCAAACACCGATCAACAGAACAAAAGGCAAGATGGACATAAGGAAACTTTGAAAGCCTGACTGTTCTTGCTGCTCTGCACGCACGGCCACATTATTGTCGATCAACAATTCGCTGACGTTGGCGTCGCTTGGGACGATGGTGAAAAATTCAGACCCGTTCGGACCGGCAAACACAACACGCTCGCCATCTATGGTCGCAGATTTAACGTCACCTGATTGAACAGAAGTTACAAAGTCAGAATATGGGGTTTCGCGACTTTGCGCCGTTGTTGTGCCGTTGCTGAAAATATTAAACAGCACGATCACAAGTAAAAACAATACGACCCAAAATGCGATATTACGGTTGTTGCCCAAGGAAACTCTCCTGATGCTAAGAATGCGTGACAGTATCACACGCGGTTAACTTGATAAATAGCCATCCCAGCAGAGGGTTCAATGCCTCACGGCAGGCTTTCTTTAAAACTTGTGACTAAAATTGCCGCATCTTGCGAATTTTCGGATAAAATGGGGCATATGCACCGCTGGTCTTTGTCCCAAAGAGCAGGCAATGACATGGCAACTTTATGCGGAAGGTTTTCTTTCGCCTCTTTCGGCACCTGTGCACACCCCTGAGGACCCAAGGCACGCACCCTGCCGTATGGGGCAGTTAGGCACCAACGCGAATCCCATATTTGCCCAGGATCACACTCGACGTCTTTGATCGCCTGATATTCCCGCGTGATCCAAATCGCACCCTTGTACCAAAACAAAAGCGTACCGCTCAGCGAAAAACCACGCCCCACTTTGAGCGCCTCTAGCGCCTCTGACAAGGCCGAAAATCTTGGCTTATACGGCGCGCTGGTCACGTATTGAATGGCATAGGTGATTAGCCTGAATTGTACCTCTTCAGGCAACTCAAAGGTTGGCTCTGGGGTCAAAACAACCGATCCATACTTTTCACTGGCAACACGATCCGCCGCCTCGCGCACATAGAAATCCAGCGCGTCTCGCGCCCGTTGAAGGTGCAGAGTTGCAAGGCGAAACTTATCATGGGTTAGGCCAAGCACAGACAAATCAGGCTCTGCTTGGCGTAATTTAATTCTGTCATAATCCGAATTGGTGTTCGAGGGATCCTCGACCCAATGGATTGAACGTGCCGTCAAGTAAGCGCGGAGTTCGTCCCGCGCAAAGGACAACACTGGCCGAATGAGGCGCATCTGACGATATGTCCGGACCTGCGGCATTGCAGATAACCCATCAAGACCCGACCCCCTCTTAAGCGCCAACAGAAACGTCTCTTGTTGATCCGTTGCTGTATGTCCCAAAAGAACGTCTGTAACTGGCCCCCGCCATTGATCAATCAAGTCATAGCGGGCCGTGCGCGCCTCAGCCTGCATATTGTGAACAGGGCGTTTGTCCCAATGCAAAATGTCATGTTTCACACCAAGCGACCTCGCAATTTGCGCGACATAGGCGGCTTCATCTGCGGCCTCTGGGCGTAAGCCATGATCAACAGTTACCGCCTGAACCGTCACATCATTCCGGTCTGCCCAGTCTTTTGCCATGTGCAAGAGCGCCATGCTATCGCTTCCGCCAGAGACGGCAACGGCAAAGGTCTTTGGTGGATTTGCTCGGTACAAAGCCCATAGTTCGTGGTCAAATTTTTCTTGAATTGTCTGTGCTACTGACATTGAGCTGATGCAAAACTTTGTTGAGCAAGCTGTGCAAACTGTGCATCTGGAAAGCGGACGCTGACTTGTGACAGGGTTTCACAGCCCGCTTGGGTTTGCCCAAGTTCAAGTAAAGATTGTCCCAAATAATATAAGGAGGCATCGGCAAATGGACCTGAATGCGCGCTATTGAACGCTTCGAGGTAGGACCGCGCCGCAGATTTGGTATCGCCCAACAAATCAAAGGCCTGACCGCGTAGCAATTTAACCTCTGCCGAACGTGGGCTGTTTGGGTAATCAGATAAAAAGCGATCCAAAAGCTCTATGGTTTCGGCACCACGACCGGCATCATAGGCCGCTTGGGCCATTTCGAAATCTGAACGCTCACCAACGGCGAGGCTTGGGCCTTGATCAATAGACGCGGGTTCAGAAGGTAAATTCGCCATGGTGGTCGATGTCGTGCTTTGGAGGTCACCTTCTTCACCACCAATACGTTGGGACAACATTTGGATTTGTGATGTGGTTTGTTGCACAACACCTTCGATCCGGCGCGTTAGAATTTCACTGTGGTTGGTCAATCCTTGAAGCGCTGCTTCGATCGCATTCACACGATCTAACAGACCCCCATCAGGAACAGGCTGTGGCGCGGACGTTGTAGACAATTCACGTTTCAACGACTGTATTTCATACGACAAAACAGCAAGGTTTTGACGAAGATCCGCAAGTGTCCTCTCTGATAGGGGGGGCTGCGCTGAGGCCTCCTGCGCCAACGCACTCGCTGTCGCCGAACACCAAAGCAAAACACCCGCCCAAATCAGACGCATAATTTAGGACCCTGCGCCGCGCAATGCGGTAACCGCACGACGGTTTTGGGAGTAGCAGGTTTCAGAACTACAGACCGAGATCGGCCGCTCTTTGCCATATGACACTGTGCGCAAACGGCTTGCGTCAACGCCTTGCGACACAAGGTATTCTTTCACCGCATTCGCCCGACGTGCGCCAAGCGCCACGTTGTATTCACGCGTGCCCTGTTCGTCTGCATGGCCCTCGATCACGATTTGATAGCTGCCATTGCGCTGTAACCACGCAACTTGACCGTCTAGGATCAAACGGGCATCGGCGGTCAAACTTGATTGATCGACTGGAAACAAAACTCGGTCACCCACAGTCTGGGCAAAATATTCCGTTGACGCCGGATCAAGCGCGGATGAGCTGATCCCACCATTCTCAAACCCACCGGTGCCAAATTGGTCTGACCCCGTGCCCATATCTGTTCCATCTTTTTGTGCACATGCCGCCAGCGCGATGGCAGACACAATTAGAGCTGCTCTTAGTGAAATTTTCATTTTATGCCTCTGCTTTCTTTTTCTTTACCTTATCACGAATTTTTCCATCGGGGAAATACTGTCTCAGGTGCCACAATTACCGCCCCAACGGTGACCACGCAGGATCCGACCCACCGCCCGGGGTTGGAACCGGTTTTAGGTTTCTGCCCGACACATCCACAGAATATAGGCGCGCCACACCGCTTGCGCCTTGGGTTTCGCGGGTAAACATGATCACGCGACCATTCGGTGACCATGTTGGCCCCTCATCCAAGAATGATGCTGTCAACAGACGCTCTTCCGAGCCATCCGTGCGCATGACCCCAATGTGAAACCTACCTTTGTTTTGCTTTGTAAAGGCGATCATATCGCCCCGCGGGGACCAAACGGGGGTCCCATATCGACCATCCCCAAAGCTGATCCGCTTTGGCGTACCACCAGCACGGTCCATGACATAAATCTGCTGTGTGCCCGAGCGATCACTCTCGAACACGATTTGGGTGCCATCGGGGCTATAGCTTGGGGCAGTTTCGATAGAGGGCGCATTGCTTAGCTGTCGCATCTGCCCCGACGCGAGGTTCATCTCATACAGGTCTGTATTTCCGTTGCGCTCTAGGGAGTAAACAACCGACTGACCATCGGGTGAAAAGCGCGGTGCAAAGCTCATGGTTCCCGGTTGATCTTGCAAGGCCCGCTTGCGAAGCCCGTTGACCTCAAGCAAGTAAATTCGCGGAAACCCTGTTTCATAACTGGTGTATAGAATGCGGTCCCCTGTGGGCGAAAACCTAGGTGCGAGGACCAAATCGTTATCATTCGTCAAATATTGTACGTTTGCCCCGTCATAATCCATGATAGCGAGGCTTTTCTTGCGCGCGCTTTTCGTGCCGCTTTCTGAGACAAAAACAATGCGGCTATCAAAATAGCCGGCTTCGCCCGTGATCCGTGAATAGACCGCGTCCGAGATTTTATGCGCCATGCGTCGCCATCCAGAGACCTGACCAGAAAACCGCATACCTGAGCCCAACTCATTGCCGGCAAATACATCATAGATACGAAACTTGACGGTGATATTTGATCCTTCGATGGACACGGCCCCACTGATCAAAACCTGCGCATTGACGACCTTCCAATCCGAAAACTGGACAGGGCTTGAAAATGATGTAATGGCTCCGACAAATGCCGACTGCGGAATTTCGCGGAACAATCCAGTTCCAAGCAAATCCGCAGCAACAACCTGTGCCAAATCCTGCGCCATACCCTCGGCGCCACTGGTTTCCGGAACAAACGCGGGAACCGCAAAAGGTACGGGCTCGATCACGCCTTGGTTGATTTCCAATTTCAGCGGCGCAGCAGAAACCACAGCCCCCCACGCCAGTATACACACGGCAAAGAAAATTCGGAAAAGCATTAACGTGTCCTCATATCTTTTGGATCAAATGTAAGTTCGATTTCAGCCCATTGATCATATTTTTCAATAGGTAATTGATATCCCTCGGCCTGACAGCCGAATATTGCCCGTTGTGCCGCCTGAAAGGCCGCCTGTGCCGCCAATGAATTGCCGTCTGAGCTATCAACAAAGGTCACAGAATTGGGCACAACACGCCCTGTTTCGGTCAGTTGGAAATACACAGTGACCGCGATATTCGCAGCCTCTGCCCCAACGTTTACGTTCCAACAGTTGGAGATGGCCGAAATCAATCCCCCAATCTCATTCGCAGACAAAGGCGGTGATTGCGCAGGGAGTTCAGGCTCGGCAAGAGCTTCGCCGAGGGCGGCAAGAATGTCTGTTTGCTGTAGCGCATCAGAAACTGGGTCTGTCGCAGGTCCCGTCGGCTCTTCTGTCTCGGTTTGAACTGGCTCTTCCTCAGCGACTTCTGCTTGAACCGGGTCCGGTCGCGCAGGGCGCGCTTTGGGTCGCAGCGATGTATTGGGCGCACCGGTGCCCGTCTCAACCGCCTCTGTAATAATTTGTGTCGTTGCAGCTTCGGGCGCAGATGGCGTTACCTCGACCTTTGCAGGTGTGTCCGGCGCTTGGGCATCAAGTTCTGGCGCTTGGGTCTCTGGTCCCACGGGCAAAAGTGTGTCAGGCCGCGCAACAGGACGGGGGGCCACACGATCCGCGTCAATCGGGCCGGTATCTGGATCCAAAGTTGGGAGTGTTTGGGGGATGTCTTCAGATGGCGGTGCCAAAACAGGCGCATCCTCGGTCACCTCGGGGGCGATAATTTCAATCGGATCCACCGGAGCAGGCGGAACCGGCGCCTCGAAATCTGCAACGGGCGGAGGTGTGACGACTTGGGTTTCAACACTGCTGTCCTGTGCAGGTGCCTGAGGCGGTGTATCCTCGGGTGCGGCAGGAATTTCGGGAAGGACCATATCGTCAGAGACAACAGGCGCTTCAAACGGGCGCATTAATGCGTCGAATTCGTCCGAAGTCAGAACAGACACTTCAACGGTTTTGATGTCCAAAGGCTCCGGCGTAAAGACGCCTGCAACCGCAAGCCACGCCAAAACCCCCACATGCATCGCACCAGAGATATAGTGCCCAACGTTCATCCCCGCCGCCTATTCTTGGACCGCGTTAAACAATGGGCCGTTTCCATCTGTGACAAGACCGATGCTATTAAATCCACCAGCATCCAATGCGCCCATGACCTGTGCGACCACCTCATAACTGACGGATTGATCGGCCCGCACAAAGACGCGGTCTCCCTCGCGTTCTGCGGCGACAGATTGCAACTTG
The DNA here is from genome assembly GCA_023259435.1 of Paracoccaceae bacterium. Lineage (GTDB taxonomy): Bacteria > Pseudomonadota > Alphaproteobacteria > Rhodobacterales > Rhodobacteraceae > JALRHZ01. The sequence continues at coordinate 6,720 of JALRHZ010000022.1, forward strand.
GTTACCAAACTTTCGCGCGGCACTTCCAAATCTTGGATCATAATGCGGCCATCTGCCAAAATGCTTACGGCCAATGGCGGTTCTTGTTCGGTGGGCAACGCCCCCGCCGCCGTTTCGGGTAATTCCACATCAACGCCAACTGTCAACATTGGCGCAGAGACCATAAAGACGATCAATAGCACCAACATAACGTCCACAAATGGCGTGACGTTGATCTCGGACATCATCACCGACCGACGCCGTGATCGGCGACCGGGTTGAGATCGTTTTGCTTGAACACCCGCGCCCATATCAGCTATCCATATGGCGGCTTAGGATTGTCGAAAACTCATCTGCGAAACTCTCGTATCCTGCGATAATACGGTCACTGTCATTGCTAAGCTTGTTATAGAAAACCACTGCGGGAATGGCTGCCAATAGGCCCAAACCCGTTGCTAGCAACGCCTCGGCAATCCCAGGGGCAACAACCGCCAGATTGGTATTTTGTTGCTCTGCAATTTCAATAAATGCGTTCATGATACCCCAGACTGTGCCGAATAGTCCAATAAAGGGCGCAGTGGATCCAATCGTTGCAAGAAAGGTCAAACCACGTTGCAAATCATCTGCCTCTTTCGCAACCGCTATATCCATAGCGCGCTCAACACGCGACTGCACGCCGGCGATAAATCCGCCATCGCGTTTTAGGCTATCTTCCCATTCGGCCATCCCCGCCACAAAAACACGCTCAGAGCGGCCACTGGGTTTGGGGCCCAACTCTTTGTAGTATTGGTCAAGCGGGTTATCAGACCAGAATATCTTATCAAACCGCGAGGCTTCTTTGCGTGCCGCGCGATAGACAAGATGGCGTTGGATGATAATTGACCACGCCCAAAACGAGGCGCCGATCAAAATCAGCATGACTAATTTTACGGTAAAGGTCGCGCGTGCGAACAATCCCCAGAACGAGAAATCAATCCCTTGAACTGCTGCAAGAGTTTCTGCTTCCATGTGCCTGCTCTTTCTTTTTGTCCGGCCGTTGGTACGGCTCTTTGACCAACTTATATCAGGCCAGCGCATCAAAAACAAATGCCACAACACAATTGTGAAGATTTCAGGAATTTCCCGCAAGTTTTTGCCGAAGCTCCTGTGGCAAACGCGTCGGCGCACCTGCCCCAGTAAGCGCAACAAGAGTGACCTTTGACACAAACAAGTCTATCCCATCTCGACGGACGATCTGCGATAGCTCGAGGCGTGCGGGTCGGATGGCAATAACCTTGGTTTCGACTTCTAAGATATCATCGAAAACAGCCGGTTTCAGGTAATCCCCCTCAACACGGCGCACAGCAAACACAACATCGCGCTCCGCTTTTAGCTTGCCCTGATCAATCCCCAACTCGCGGACCCATTCACTTCGGGCACGTTCGATGAATTTGAAATAATTTGCGTAATACACAATACCGGCAAGGTCGGTATCTTCATAATAGACGCGGCATTGAAACAGATGTGACATCAATTCTGCTCCATCTGAGACACACGTGCGAACAGGCGCAAAGCATGGGATGGATCTTGGTCACAGACCGGCAGCTCAGGTGCATAAATCGCACGGATCAAATTCGCGATTTCAGGCTTAAGCACAACTGATCCATTCGGAAGCCGCCCCATAGGGGATTGATCCAGAAACGCGGTATCAGACCATAAAACAAAGGACTGAACCACCTGCAACAACGCCAATGTCTCTGCAGGCACTTTGGATAATTCAGCGTCCATGCGAATAAAGACAAAACATGCCTTAATGCCACCCTCAGGATCAAACCGAAAGATACGGTATTGGTTTGCATCCTTGGATTTAAGTTTCGTTACCAAATCAGCCAATTCTGGGACGATCCGATCCAGATTGGGCACCTCAAGCAATTCATCCCAGTCACGAAAGAAAAAGAACATGAAATTGCTCCCAAGTTCTGGATCTGTTTCCGCCATGGTATGCCCTGACATCGCGCAGGTCGCCTCGATCGCGCCCTTTACAACAGACAAGGTCGCATCGTCCACACCAAAAACAATCGGGGCAATCGGGCGCCCCCAGCGAGCACAACAATAGGTTCCATCTGACCGCGTGAACAGCGTCTCGATCTCATTCGGTGTCATGATCTACCCTTTATTCCATAGTACCCTAACGTGACGCCGTGTCCCTATCGAACTCGACCCGATTAATCAAACAAATCGGATTGGCCTTTCGGGGCGGGAAGGCCAAGATGATCCCATCCCCGTTGGGCCAACATGCGGCCACGCGGGGTCCTCTGGACCAAACCTTGTTGCAACAAATAAGGCTCGATCACTTCTTCAAGCGCATCGCGGCTCTCTGAGAGCGCAGCCGCCATCGTCTCAATCCCTACCGGTCCACCGCTATAGTGTTCCGCAATCAATCGTAGGTACCGACGATCAGCTCCGTCCAAGCCCAAGTGATCCACGCCCAAGCGCGTCAACGCATGATCCGCCAACTCGCGCGAGATACTCCCGTCCCCGTCAACCAAGGCAAAATCCACAACGCGACGCAAGAGCCGGCCCGCAATACGAGGCGTGCCGCGCGACCGGCGCGCAATTTCCCGCGCGCCCGCCTCATCCGATGGCGCGCCTAGTTTGCGTGCATTGCGACGCACGATCTGAAACAGCTCATCCTCGGTATAAAACTGCAGTCGCGTGGGAATGCCAAACCTGTCTCGCAAAGGTGTTGTCAACAATCCCAGCCGCGTCGTCGCCCCGACAAGCGTGAAAGGTTGCAGCTCGATGCGCACTGTCCGCGCCGCTGGCCCTTCACCAATCACAAGATCAAGCTCGTAATCTTCCATTGCGGGGTAAAGCACCTCTTCAACAACCGGATTTAATCGGTGAATTTCGTCGATGAACAACACATCTCGGGCCTCTAGATTGGTCAAGATCGCAGCAAGATCGCCTGCCTTTGCAATCACTGGCCCAGATGTCATACGAAAATTCACACCTAATTCTCGGCTAATAATTTGCGCTAATGTTGTCTTACCCAGTCCTGGAGGGCCGTAAAACAAGGTATGATCCATGGCCTCGCCCCGCTGTCGGGCCGATTGAATAAACACCGATAAATTTGCGCGCGCCTCCGCTTGGCCGATAAATTCATCCAACCCTTGCGGACGCAAAGCGCGATCATTGTCTTCTGGCATTTCTGCACCGCGCAGAATGGGATCGGAGTCTGACATTAATAAAATTCCTGCGCGTTAGTCTTTCGGAGCCAACAGTCGAAGAGCCTGTTTTATAAGCTCTGTTGTCTCTATCTTTGGCATATCTTGCATGACCTGCGCAACCGCACGTGCCGCCTCGGTCGGGCTATACCCTAGGTTGCTCAGGGCAGATAACGCATCAGATTGTGATGCCGAAGCGGCAGCACGTTGAACAGGTGCCGCCTTTGGCACAACATTGGGCTCAATGACGTCATCTGACACAGGCACGTCTAAGGATGCGTCCCCCAATGATGGCGCCGACATGGCCATAACACTTGCCGCCTTATCTTTAAGCTCATTGACAACACGCTGTGCGGTTTTTGGACCAATCCCTTTTGCCGCTTTCACAGCATTCCAATCCCCCAAGGCAATTGCACGGCTGACCCCATCGGCCCCAAGCGCACCTAATATCGCCATAGATGCTTTTGCCCCGACGCCTTGCACCGTCATAAGCAAGCGATGCCACTCCTTTTCCACAAGAGACGGAAATCCAAAAAGCTGAAGGATATCTTCGCGGACCAGTAAATCCGTATATAGCGCGGTGAATTCTCCAACCTTGGGCAGGGCATGCAATGTGCGATCTGAGCAATAGACAATGTACCCGACGCCCTTCACATCTAGCAAAATATGATCATCCGCACGATAGTCTATCCGCCCCGAGAGTTTACCAATCATTTCGCGGCTCCTTCCAGAGCCTTCTCCCACGCAGAGGCAGAACGCCCATAATGCGCATGACAGAGGGCAATAGCCAAAGCATCCGCCGCATCCGCACTATGAAGCTGCACGCCCGGTAATTGCAGCTTTACCATATGCTCAATCTGCTTCTTATCCGCATGCCCCACACCCACGATTGTCTTTTTCACTTTG
>JALRHZ010000022.1:10820-21787 GCA_023259435.1 Paracoccaceae bacterium
TTCGGCGCATATTCGGCGACATCCAGACCCGCGCGTGCCGGCACCAACAAGGCGATAGAGCGCGCTTGTCCCAACTTCAATGTGGCAACCGCATCTTTGTTAACAAAGGTCTGCTCAACTGCCGCCACATCCGGCGCCCACGTGGCCACGATATAGCTCAATTGATCAAAGAGGGTTAGCAACCTAGGCGCAAGATCGCCCGCAACCGAATGACACGTGCCGTTTGCCACATGTGTGATTCGGCTCCCCTGTGCCTCTATCACCCCCCAACCCATGTTTCTCAGGCCCGGATCAATTCCCAAAATACGCATTTTATCTGCTCTTTTTATGTTTTTTAAGGAATTAGCACAAAACAAGAACACTTGCCAATCTTTTTCCAAATGGATCAAATTCGACCGGCGCAGAAACCAAACCGACATTTGCGACATCCACCCCCAGAATTCGACGGTGAAATTCGACATTCCTGCCATGTAAAAATGTCGTTTTTCTGCTATGCAGCAATACCATAGAAGCTATGCAATTCTGTCATTTGTCAAAGTGAACAAGGCACTCTATCTGAGCTTCAGATTTACAAGACACCGACTTATGAAAAGGACCATCTCAATGGCTTCAGTCAACACAAACATCTTCGCGCCAGTTTCCGTAAAAACTGGCTTCATCACAACATTGCTTGCGGCAGTTGCCGATTGGAACCAAGCCCGCCAAACACGCAATGCTCTCAACAAATTGTCTGATCACGAACTTGCAGACATCGGCCTAAGCCGTGCCGATATTGACGTTGTGGCCTCGTCACAGTTCAATATCTAAGACGACATCTCTCCCTGTCGCTCAAAAAGCCGCTCTCCTCCCAGAGCGGTTTTTTTGTACACAAAACCCATCTAAAACCGCGCCATGATCCAGATCGGCACCGCTCTATACCTTCTTTGATACCAAAATACTCTGGGGGTTTGGGGGCAAGGCCCCCAAAGATAAAACCTGTAAAATCGAACTTACGACTTACGCAAAGTCAAAGTGGACCATTCCCCAATATCATCGCGATTTATCAACCCGATCCCCACATCTGCATAGCGCGCAATCACCTCTTCTGCCTGTTCAACCAACAAACCAGATAAAATCGCATAGCCACCAACCTGCAGATGCTCGGCCATATGCGGCGCAAGATCAATCAACGGGCCTTTTAAGATATTCGCAAACACCAGATCATATGGCGCTTTTTCCTTAAGGGTTGGATGCTCAAACCCTGCCGCTTCGACACAGGTCACACGCCCCGTTAATCCATTGGCATCGACATTGGCCAGTGCGACATCGACCGCGACTTCATCAATATCACCCGCATAGACATGCTCAGGCCAAATCCGCGCTGCGGCCATCCCCAAAACTGCCGTACCACATCCAATATCGGCAACACGGTGCCCAACAAATCCCTCATTTGCCAACCGATCCAACGCACGCAAACACCCTAACGTGGTCCCGTGATGCCCTGTTCCAAAGGCCATAGCCGCCTCAATCAACAATGGCTCTGCATCCGCAGGAACTTTGTCTGCATCATGACTGCCGTAAACGAAAAAGCGCCCTGCAACCACAGGGGCCAACTCGCGCTTTACATGCGCGACCCAATCCGTTTCTGGCACTTCAGACACAACAAAGTCTTGCGCCCCAAAGGCCGCCGCCAATAGCGCAAGCGCCGTCTCGTCGGGATGCTCAAGAAAATAGCCCCCAACTTCCCATAGGCCCGATCCATCCTCCATTTCAAACACGCCAATGCCGGTGGGTTCTGGCACGAGGTTTTCCATCGCCGCGCCCAGCGCTTCGGCGGGTTGTTTGCCGGTCAAAGTGGTCAATGCAGTAAATGTTGACATATGGATCTCCTAAATCTGTGCGCCTGCCTAGCCTCTGATGAGCAGAGGCGCAACCTATTGTGCCGCCTGCGTCAGGCGCGGTGCGAAAATTGTCTCATGTCCGGGTGCAGGATGACGAGGAATAAGCAGGGCAAGCGCAAACGACCCACCCGCCATGCATGCCGCCGCGACAAAAACAGCCGCGGGCGACAAAAGCCACAAATACCCCAGCCCCGCAGGCAAAAAGACCGCTGCAATGTGATTTATCGTAAAGGCAACCGCAGCCGTCGGTGCAATATCCGCAGGATCGGCAATCTTTTGAAAATAGGTTTTCAAAGCCAGCGCCATGGCAAAAAACAGATGATCCAAAACATACAGGGTGGCCGCCACGGCAACGCCCCATCCAAAGAAATAAATACCGCCATAGGCCAAAAACACGACGACCAATCCCGCATATTCGATCAATAGGGCAAGACGCTCACCAAACCGCGCCACAAGCCGTCCAATGACAGGGGCAAGAACAATATTGGCCACGAGGTTGATTAAATAGATCGCCGTCACCTCATGCACGTCAAATCCAAATCGTTCAACCAACATAAAGCCTGCAAAGACAACGAAAATCTGTCTCCGTGCGCCGGACATGAATTGCATCAAATAATATAGCCAGTATCGTTTCCGCAGTACCATCTTTTTGTTCTGAGGATGCGCCGCTTTGAACATCGGGAACCAGAAAAAGCTAAAAATGGCAATCAACGCGGTGATGGCACCAGCCGTCATATAAACCGTGTTATATGACCAATCGAACGCCTTCCATCCCAGCACAATGACCCCATAGGCAACCAGGGTGGCCATTGATCCGACCGATAGCAAAAGGCCTAAAACTTTGGGCGCTTCCTTTTTATCCAAAAACTGAAGCTGCAAGGATTGATTAACCGTTTCGTAATAATGAAATCCAATTGAGCTTAGGAAAGTGATCATCAAAATCCCACCAAAGCTTGGGAAATAGGCGGTCAATGCAGTTGAGACACCGAGCAAGATCAAACTGATCAGCGCTAAAACCTGTTCCCGAACAAAGATGATAATTGCGATCACACCTATCGCGAAAAATCCGGGGATTTCACGAACCGTATGCAGCCAGCCAATGTCAGAACCGTCAAACTTCGCAACCTCGATTACAAAATTATTAAGCAATGCAGACCAAACCGAAAAGGCGATGGGCATCGCAATCGCCATAACACACAAAAGCGCAAGAGGCCGACGCAAAGGCGAGAGGCTGTGCGCCTCAGCTATAGGAAAATCTGGTTTCATGACTGTGCTTTACGCCTATTTTTCGGCAAAAGCGACCCAAAAACAGATGCACCTCATTCTGAAAGCCATCGCGTGGAACAGAGCCGTCAAAGGTCCCACCTTTGACCGCCGCGCCCTGTCCTCGATGGGCAGGGCGCGGCGCACACTCTCTCTCACAGACAAACATCTATAAAAACGAATAGGGATCTATATCAACCGCGATGCGCAAATCCCCTTTCTGCGGCACTTGTGCGACCCAACGCGCAATCACGGCTTGGATCGGTGCCGCTTTGCCCGCCTTGATGAGCAATCGCACCCGATACCGGCCTCGCACCCGTGCAATCGGAGCAGGCGCAGGGCCAAAGACCTGAGCGCCCAGCGCAACAAGCTCTGCAGTATTGCGCGCCAGCGTCAGGCCTGCACGCTCGCACAGCGCCAAATCCGTGGATGAAATCACAATCCCCGCCATCCGACCAAAGGGAGGCATGCCAATCGCTTCACGCTCGCGCGCTTCTGCTTTCCAAAACGCCTCTTCATCCCCTTGAACTATGGCGTGGATCACCGGATGGTCCGGCTGATACGTCTGCAAATAGGCGGTGCCCGGTGTCTTGGATCGGCCCGCGCGTCCCGCCACTTGGCGCATCAATTGAAACGTCCGTTCTGCGGCGCGCAGATCCGATCCTTGCAGCCCCAAATCCGCATCGATTACGCCAACAAGTGTCAATTTCGGAAAATTATGCCCCTTTGCCACCAATTGCGTTCCGACAATGATGTCGGCATCACCCGCGGCAATCTCATCAATCGCTTGTTTAAGCGCCCGAGCGGATCCAAATAAATCAGAGGACAGCACACGCAATCGCGCCTCGGGAAACAGGCTTTGCGCCTCTTCGGCCAAACGCTCGACCCCAGGACCAACAGGGGCCAATCGGTCTGCGACACCGCACGCAGGACAGGTTTGCGGGATCGGCTTGGTTTCCCCGCATTGATGGCACATAAGACGTTTTTGAAAGCGGTGTTCAACCATACGCGCATCACAGGTCTCGCACCCCAACTGTTCACCACAGGCACGACAGAGGGTAACAGGCGCAAACCCGCGTCTATTGATAAACAAAAGCGATTGTTCGCCCGCCTCGATGCGCTGTGCGATCTGCCGCGCTAATTCATCCGACACCCAACGGGAGGCAGGCAATTTTTCAGCGCGCATATCTATCGTCTTCATGTCTGGCATGACAGCAGCGCCATAGCGACTTGTCAGGTCCACACGGTCGTATTTACCGCTTTGCGCATTTGCCCAAGTTTCTAGACTTGGTGTGGCAGAGGCTAAAACCACTTGCGCACCCGCCAGTGAGGCCCGCAAAACAGACATGTCGCGCGCATGATACAGAACGCCCTCTTCTTGCTTGTAAGACCCCTCGTGTTCTTCATCCACCACGACAAGACCCAATGACCTGAACGGCAAAAACAGGGCTGAACGCGCGCCGATGACCATTTGCGCGCCGCCCTCTCCTACCATTTTCCATGTCCGCCGACGCTCGGTCATTGTAACGCCCGAATGCCATTCGGCAGGACGTGCCCCGAAGCGGGCTTCGACACGTCTCATAAATTCAGAGGTCAGCGCAATTTCCGGCAGCAGCACCAGCGCTTGCTGCCCTTGTTTCAGACACTCGGCCACCGCCTCTAGATAGACTTCGGTCTTGCCCGACCCTGTCACACCTCGCAACAATGTTGTGCCATAGCCCCCTTGGCGCACTTTCTTTCTAAGGGCTTGCGCGGCTGTAGCCTGATCCGAGGTCAGGGCCTTGCCCGTCTGATCCGGCCGAAGGTCTGGAAACGGAAGATCGCGCGGAGTTTGCTCTTCGATCATAGAGCCCGCCTGCACCATCCCTTTGATGACAGAGGCAGACACCCCTGCTTGGCTTGCCAACTCAGATAGGGTGAAGCGCGCACCACCAAAATCGTTGATCACTTCGACAACCTTTGCACGCGCCTTGGTTTGGGTCCCTTTTGAGGCATCCGCCAAGCGATACACTTTTTGCATCGAAGGTGGATTACTCAGGCCAGGCGCACGGGTTGCAAGGCGTAACATGGCAGAGAGCGGCGTTAGAGTATATTCGGCCGCCCGTTCTAGAAACTGGCGCATGTCCTCGGTCATGGGGGCGACGTCCAACTCGCGATAGGCACTGCGGATGCGATTGATGTCAAACGTCCCCGACCCTTTGGACCAAACAACCCCCAACACTTTGCGCGGCCCTAGAGGCACCTCTAGAAAACTCCCAAGGTCACAGCCCCCCTCGGGCGCTTTGTAATCCAAAAAGCGATTCAAAGGTTCGGTCGTTAAAACCGATACCAGCGCGCCGGTCTGAAAGTTCTTTTCTAGATACACAGGGCCAAATGTCCTTTGGGGCTTTTCCATCATCTCTTTCTTAGGTAAATGGTGTGTGAACTTACGCCAACCCGTCAAAGGACTTAGACATGAAATTTTTTGTCGACACCGCAGAAATCGCAGACATCAAAGAATTAAACGACCTCGGTATGGTCGATGGTGTGACAACCAACCCATCTCTTATTAAGAAATCCGGTCGGGACATTCTAGAAGTCACAAAAGAAATTTGTTCGATTGTATCCGGCCCTGTTTCGGCAGAAGTCACCGCAACCGATGCAGATCAAATGATCGCAGAAGGGCGCAAACTTGCGGAAATCGCCGAGAACATCACCGTCAAGGTCCCTCTGACATGGGACGGCCTGCAAGCGTGTAAAGTGCTCAGCAGCGAAGGCAAAATGGTCAATGTGACCCTATGTTTTTCCGCCAACCAAGCCCTGATTGCTGCAAAAGCGGGTGCAACATTCATCTCTCCTTTTATTGGAAGGTTGGACGACATCAACATCGACGGCATGGATTTGATCGCAGACATTCGCCAAATCTATGACAACTACGGCTTTGAAACAGAAATCTTGGCGGCCTCCGTTCGGACCGTCAACCATGTCACGCAATGTGCGCTGGTCGGAGCAGACGTGATGACCGCGCCACCAGCCGTGATCAAAAGCCTTGCAAACCACCCATTGACAGACAAGGGATTGGCGGCATTTTTGGCCGATATTGAAAAAACAGGTCAAAAAATCCTGTAATCTGTGCTAAAGCCGTCTGAAAAGACAATGAGGCATCGATCAAGATGAGCAATCCGGCAGACATCAAACCCGAACTTCGGGACATAATCTTAAATCGTCCAGATATGATACTGGACGATCAAGATATGATGAAGGCGCTTTTGGCTGCCAATGAAAAAGCCATGGGCAACAACATAATTGATTTGCGTGGCATTGCCATGGACCGCCTTGAAAGCCGTCTTGATCGGCTAGAGGATACGCACCGCAGTGTGATCGCGGCGGCCTATGAAAATCTGGCAGGCACGAACCAAGTGCATCGTGCGATACTGCGCATGATGGATGCGTTGGATTTTGAGACATTTCTGTCCGACCTCGAAGGGGATGTTGCCGAAATTTTGCGCGTCCAATCCATTCGCATTGTTTTGGAAACACGTCAGGTCGATATGCCCGCGGCCCAAGCACTTGAGCATCTCAATGATGTGATTTGCTTGGTCATACCCGGCTTTTCAGAGACCTATATGACCGCAGGGCGCAATTCAATTTCTCGCACCGCCGTGTTGCGCGGCGTCAGCAAAGGGTTTGAGCAAATCTTTGGCTCAGATTCCGCCTTTGTCCGATCTGAGGCCTGCCTCAAGCTTGATCTTGGAACAGGCAAACTTCCGGCGATGTTGGTCTTTGGGTCCGAAGATCCAAACCGGTTCTCAGCGCAGCATGGAACAGAGCTTCTTGAATTCTTTGCGGGTGTATTTGAACGGGTGATGCGCCGCTGGTTGGCCTAGAGGATATGGGTTCCCCCACGACAGGGCCAGACCTTGACCTGACCTCTTTCGAGGACTCCCAAGCGGTCGATTTGGTGAACAGATGGCTTGCTGTGAAACAGGCCGTTGACGCCATTTCAAACCACACGAAAACAGCCTATCAAAATGACCTCTTGGATTTTTTGCGGTTCTTAACACTCTATGACGGAGCGCAACTTAGCGCCACGCGTCTGAAAAACCTAACTATCCGAGATATCCGCGCATGGATGGCGGACCTGAGACAGGATGCAACACCGCGTAGTGTTGCGCGAAAGCTATCCTCGGTCAAAAGCTTTTACCGTTGGTTTGGCAAACATGCCAATTTCGAACCCACAGCCGTTTTGTCGGCACGCGCCCCAAAATTTAATGCAAAACTGCCCCGTCCTTTGACAGAAACAACGGCAAAGGCCGTGGTCGAGACCGTCGAGGTGCAGCATGACACCCCTTGGGTCGCGGCACGCGATGTTGCTGTTGTCACGCTACTATATGGATGCGGCCTTCGGATATCCGAGGCCTTGTCTCTTAAGGGCAAAGACCTTCCCATTAAAGACAGCCTTAGAATATTGGGAAAAGGCAATAAAGAACGCTTTGTTCCGGTGATCCCCGCCGCGCGCGAGGCGGTAAACACCTATCTTGACCTGATGCCCTTTGAGACGTCACACGACAGCGTGATATTTCGGGGCGTGCGCGGTGGTCCCCTCTCGCCACGTATCATTCAAAAAACGCTGCAATCCACCCGTCTTCAGTTGGGGCTACCTGCGACGGCCACCCCGCATGCATTGCGCCATAGCTTTGCTACCCATCTGCTAAGTGCCGGAGGTGATCTGCGCGCAATCCAAGAGCTTTTGGGCCATGCCAGCTTGTCCACGACACAGGCCTATACAGGCGTCGATGCAGATCGACTTATGTCTGTTTATAACAAAACTCACCCAAAAGCGCGCTAATCCTTGGCAGGTCCACGTGTCCTACGCAGGCGAAACACAATAAATTCGTGACCATTTTGATGCCGTTTCTCATTCCTAGGTTGAACGTTGGGTAAACTTGTCTATGAAAGTCCTATGAAACGCCAAACCCAAGCCCTTTTTGTTCATCTCTTGACGGCCACCGGTGCCGTATTTGCCATGCTTGCTATGCTCGCCGCCGTAGACGGCAAATGGAGTATGATGTTTGTATGGCTGGTTGTGGCCTTTGCCGTAGATGGCATCGACGGCCCTTTGGCACGCAAGGTCGATGTAAAAACATACGCGCCTCGTTTTGACGGTGTATTGCTGGACCTGATCATAGATTACCTCACCTATGTTTTCATTCCAGCCTTCGCCCTGTTCAAATCTGGTCTCCTGCCCGGTTGGACGGGATGGTTTGCGATCATTATCATCACATTCGCCTCTGCGATGTATTTCGCGGATGGAAACATGAAAACTAAAGATTTTAGCTTTCATGGGTTTCCAGGATGTTGGAACATGCTTGTTTTGGTTCTGTTCGCGCTTAGCCCGAATTTTTGGATCATCTTGGCACTGGTGATCGCGTTATGTGTCGCGATGTTTTTGCCCGTCAAATTCATTCATCCGACACGGACAAAACGCTGGCGCAAGCTATCCTTGCCCATTGCCTTTGCATGGGTGTGTTTTGCAGGTTGGGCCGCATGGGTCGATTTTCACCCCGAAACATGGGCGCACTGGGGCCTTTTGACGACCTCGGTTTATCTTTTGCTGGCGGGCACCCTTCAACAGCTATTTCCACAGAACGGGGAAACCGGTTTGTAATTTGACACTCGCTTTTCAGCGAACCTCAAGGCCTCATGGCTTTAAGCGATACCCAGACCGCAACATGATCCAAGCCCCTAAGTTCACACAGACTACCGACATAATACCAACGCCCAATCCATGAACCGGATCACTATCCGACACTCCTAAAACGGCGAATCTTAGCCCGTCAATCATGTAAAAAATCGGATTTCCCCAGGTTAGGGTTTGTAAAACAGGCGGCAAGGCAGATACAGAATAAAAACTTCCAGACAAAAACGCCATTGGGGTCACAATGAAATTCGTGATCGCGGCCATCTGGTCGAATTTATTGGCGTAAATTCCTGCAATAACACCTAGTCCCCCCATCAATAGCCCACCGAGCACAACGTAAACCAAAGCCAAAATTGGATGCGCCAAACCAATACCTAAAACAAGCTCTAGCCCCACCCAAAGGCCAAAAGCAACAATGATCCCACGCACAACTGCACCACAGAGGTAGCCAACCAACAACTCACCGCCGGATAAGGGGGGCATCAAAGTATCCACTATATTGCCCTGTACCTTTGAGATCACCAACGACGAAGACGCATTGGCAAACGCATTTTGGATCACTGCCATCATCATAATGCCAGGCGCAATAAACGTGATAAAGGGCACACCCAAAATTTCCCCACGCCGCTCGCCGATCGCTGTGTCGAAAATCAATAAAAATAACCCACCCGTCACAAGTGGCGCCACTATTGTTTGCGTCCACACGACCCAAAACCGAAGAACTTCTCTCTTGGACAAGGTCCACAAACCCAGCCAATTTACGCCGCCAAACCGCCGAACGCCAATTTCTTTGGTATCTTGCATGGTTTTCCCAACTTTCTATCGTTCCGTGCCTTGTAACTCGGTACATGATGTTTAGAATAGAGACCTTAGATATTTTGATAGGTACGTGATCTACGCAAAACACGTGCTTGTTGACAAGAGGTACACACATGTCTTGGACGGATGAACGGGTTGAATTGCTGAAAAAGCTTTGGGGCGAAGGTCAGTCGGCCAGCCAAATCGCAAAAGAGCTAGGTGGGGTAACGCGCAACGCTGTTATCGGAAAGGTTCATCGTTTGGGCCTATCCAACCGTGCAACTGGCGGGACTGCAACAAAAACAGAAGCCAAGGCAAAGCCTGCGGCGTCGAAAGCGGATCCAAAACCTGCAAAACCCTCGACCACAGACGCAGCGCCAAAAGAAGCGCCTGCATCCAAACCTGTAGCCGCGGCACCTGTATCGCCCGCCCGTCGCCAAATCATACCCGCCGGCCAACCTCTTCCGCCGCAACCGTCCGCGAATGAAATTAGCCCTGAGGCCCTCGCAAAAGTATCCGAGGTCGAGAAAAAGGCGAAAAAAATCTCATTACTGGAATTAACTGAACGCACCTGTAAATGGCCAGTTGGAGACCCCGCCACAGAAGATTTTTGGTTTTGCGGTTTGCCATCACAATCGGGAAAACCCTATTGCGAAGCCCATGTTGGTGTCGCCTTTCAGCCAATGAATTCACGCAGAGACCGCCGTCGTTAATTTGAGTATTTTTGGCAAAAAGAAAGTCACAAAAACTTTTTGTTAAGAATGTTATGTGAATAGAAAAAGGCGGTACAGGCTGGAGAGCCGATGACCGCGCAATGAGAAAGCCGCCCCAACCTCAAACGTTTGGGCGCACTCATTTCTGTGACATAAGATTATCTTAAGTGCGTTGTTTTCTTTTTGCCAAAAATACTCTCGCCGAAGGCGTATCCTAAGACTTCCAAAAGGCGCGCTCTATTTTCTATTGAACAAGTTCAACAAACCTTTCTTGGCCTCTTCCTCAAGTCTTTTCTTTACCGCATCCTCTAGGCTTTCACCTTGTTGTACCTCTATACCTGTTTTTTCCTTCAAAGCGCTTTTTGCCTTTTCCTCGACTTTCTTCAAAGCAGCGTCTTTCTCTTTGGCCAAGTTTTGATCTAGGGTCGCTTCTAGGTCTGGTGTAATCTTTGGCGCGGCCCATGGGCCTTTGATACGGATTGGGACGGATAACCCCTCTCCGTTGCGTGCACTGTCAAGTTTTGGAGACAATAGCATATCTAGAGATTGCTGACCCAAGTCCACGCCACCTGTTCCAGTCACGCCCAATTGCCCCAAGCGCAGGTTAAATTTCTCGGCTGAAAAATTCCCGCT
>JALRHZ010000232.1 GCA_023259435.1 Paracoccaceae bacterium
GCAAGAGGCACCGCAGCTTGGTGGTGTGAGTGTTCCTCGCGGCAACGGCGACACCGTCGTTCGTCTGCGTCAGGGAGCATCGATTAGCGACTTTGCCGACAAGCTCGAACAAATCACGGGATTCAACGTTCCTCCTGGGAACCTGGTCACGGTGCTGTTCCAACTGGGCGAAATGGCTACGGCGACCGAGTCGTTGGATGCCGCAACCTTCGAAATCCTCGGTGAAGAGCTCGGCTACAGGGTCGAAATTGTCTCGCCCGAAGACGAGGACAAAGAACTGCTCGAGAGCTTCGACATCGATTTCGAAGTCGAGGAAGACGAAGCGGATCTTCAAATCCGTCCGCCGGTGGTGACCGTGATGGGTCACGTCGACCACGGTAAGACCAAGTTGCTCGATGCAATTCGAAAAGCCGACGTGGTCGCCGGTGAGGCCGGCGGCATTACCCAGCACATCGGTGCGTATCAGGTGTGGACGGAACACGACGGTAATGAACGCGCGATTACCTTCATCGATACCCCGGGTCACGAAGCCTTCACGGCGATGCGTGCCCGTGGTGCCAACGTCACCGATATCGCAATCCTCGTGGTGGCAGCGGACGACGGCATCATGCCGCAGACGATTGAAGCGTTGAATCACGCGAAGGCAGCCTCGGTGCCGATTGTGGTCGCGATCAACAAGATCGACGTCGCGGGAGCGAACCCCGACAAGGTGCTCCAGCAGCTCACCGAATACGGCCTGGTCGCTGAGGAATACGGTGGCGACACCATGTTCGTTCGGGTTTCTGCGCTCAAGGGCGAAGGCATCAATGAGCTGCTCGACGCCGTGCTGTTGACGGCGGACGCTGGCCTGGACTTGCGTGCCAACCCCAACCGCACCGCCCGAGGCGTGGCGATTGAGGCGAAACTCGACAAGGGCCG
>JALRHZ010000233.1 GCA_023259435.1 Paracoccaceae bacterium
ATCAGCCCTGTTCCCATACCAAACAGTTTGGCATTTGCCGACCGACGCGCCTGCATCAAATCAGCCTCAGTGCGGCCCATCTGGAACGTAAACCACGCAGTGAAACCAAGGATCACAAAAGCAAGGCCAAGGTGCGTTGCGAGGCGATAGGACGCCACATCTGTACGGCCAATTTCTTGGGCTGTTTGGTCCAATCCCGAATGAACCATCCACCAGCCAATCGCGCCTTGAAGTCCGCCAAGCACGCCCAAGAGGAACAGACGACCTGTCCAGCCAGTTGGGATGTTCTTTGTCAGCATCAAGCCAAAGAAACCGAGCGCCCAAACAAGACCGATAAAGCGCCCCAACTGACGGTGACCCCATTCCCACCAATAGATGAACTGGAATTCGCTTAGGCTCATGCCTTTGTTCTGCAGGAGGTATTCGGGGCTCGTTTGATATTTTTCAAATTCGACGGCCCAATCGGCTTCGTTCAGCGGCGGGATCGCCCCCATAACGGGGTTCCATTCTGTGATCGACAACCCGCTGTCGGTCAGGCGCGTAAGGCCGCCGACCACGATCATCGACGCGACAAGCGCGAAAATAACCATGAGCCAGATGCGAATAGCACCGCGCGCGCCGCGCCGTTTGGCGTCGATCTGTCCCGGTGCTGCGGTCTGTTTCGGGGCTTCGCCCACGTCCTCGAACAATTTGCGCGGTGTTTGCGCCATGCCGGCCTCCTTCGATGTTGCGGGGAACCTAAGTCGCAGGAGGCATCACGGCAAGGGCTAGCCGCGGTCCTTCCAGCGGACCATCTGACGCATGATGCCATGTAGGATCTGCACATCAGGACGGGTGAGCGGCATACGGCTCCACA
>JALRHZ010000234.1 GCA_023259435.1 Paracoccaceae bacterium
GAAGCAGTTCTCGGCGAACGTCCCGCTGATCGCACCTGAGGATGCTGCTGGCCTGAAATTCCGCGTTCAGACCTCGGACGTTCTGGTTGCTCAGATGGAAGCACTGAACGCGTCGCCGCAGCCGATGGCATTCTCCGAAGTTTACGGCGCGCTTCAAACTGGCGTTGTTGACGGTCAAGAGAACACCTGGTCGAACGTTTATGGTCAGAAGTTCTTTGAAGTTCAGGACGGCACCACTGAAACCAACCACGGTGTTCTGGACTACCTCGTTGTGGCTTCGGTTGACTGGCTGGACAGCCTTGATCCGGCAACCCGTGACCAGTTCATGACCATCTTCAACGAAGTCACCACCGAGCGTAACGCTGCTGTTGGCGAAGTTGACGCAGAAGCACGTCAGGCGATCATCGATGCTGGCGGCGAAATCCGCGTTCTGACACCTGAACAGCGTCAGGCTTGGGTTGATGCGATGCAGCCGGTTTGGGCGAAGTTCCTTGAGGACGTAGGCCAAGAAAACATCGACGCTGCACAGGCATTCAACGCTCAGTTCGGCGGCTAATCTATCTGGGCTGGCTTTGGCTGGCCCAACTCTATCGGCGGGCGCTGCATTGGTGCCCGCCTTTTTTACATCCAATGGTGTAGGGGACTGTCATGGCGACAAAGTATGTGCCCAATGGGCCCGTATCGCGGGCAATCCACGAATTCGAAGAAACCTTTATCGCGCTCCTTTTGGGGCTGATGACATTGGTGACCTTTGTGAACGTGGTTCTGCGATATGCATTTAACTCTCAGTTGATCTGGGGGCTTGAGCTGGTTTTGATCCTGTTTGCGTGGCTCGTGCTGTT
>JALRHZ010000235.1 GCA_023259435.1 Paracoccaceae bacterium
CTGGCCCAGATCGAACGCCAGTTCGGCAAAGGCTCGATCATGAAGCTGGGTGGCGACAATGCCATGCGCGACATCGAGGCCACCTCGACAGGGTCGTTGGGGCTGGATATCGCCTTGGGTATTGGTGGCCTGCCCAAGGGGCGGATTATCGAAATCTATGGGCCTGAAAGCTCGGGGAAAACCACGCTGACGCTGCATTGCATCGCGGAAGAGCAGAAAAAAGGCGGGGTTTGCGCCTTTGTCGATGCCGAACACGCGTTTGATCCGACATATGCCAAGAAACTGGGCGTGAACCTGGATGAATTGCTGATCAGCCAGCCTGACACGGGCGAGCAGGCGTTGGAAATCGTCGATACGCTGGTGCGTTCGGGCGCGGTTAGCATGGTTGTGGTCGATTCTGTGGCGGCGCTGACCCCAAAAAGCGAACTCGAAGGCGATATGGGTGACAGCAATGTGGGTGTTCAGGCCCGATTGATGAGCCAGGCCATGCGCAAATTGACCGGCTCGATCAGCCGATCGAATTGTATGGTGATTTTCATCAACCAGATCCGCATGAAAATTGGCGTGATGTTTGGCAGCCCCGAAACCACAACAGGGGGCAACGCGCTGAAATTTTACAGCTCGGTCCGCCTCGATATCCGCCGCATTGGTGCGATCAAGGATCGTGACGAGGTGGTGGGCAATGCCACCCGGGTAAAGGTGGTGAAAAACAAGGTCGCGCCGCCATTCCGCGTGGCGGAGTTCGACATGATGCACACCGACGGCATCAGCTTCGAGGGCGACATCCTCGACCTGGCGATCGCGGCCAAGCTGGTCGACAAGACGGGCAGCTGGCTGCGGTA
>JALRHZ010000236.1 GCA_023259435.1 Paracoccaceae bacterium
GGTCCATATCCACCGGCACCACCTTGGCCAGCACCTCGCGCACCAGCCCATCGGCGCCAGACAGCGTGATAAAAGCGCGCGCATCCGAAACATTTTCCACGATGTGGTGGGTGCCAGCCAGCGCCGTGCGCAAACTGGCCACACAGGCATGGGCCTGTGCATAGGGCACAAACAAAAGCAGCTCGTCCGGCGACATCCACGCCACGCCGGTATCGCCCTGCAGCACCATGGCGCGTTGGTCGGGCACCGCTTGGCCGGTGGCCGCTTTTACCGCCTGTTGCAGCGTGGCATCCGCCAAATTGCCACGCAGCGTGATCATGCCTTGCAAACCGGCATCGGCTACTTTGACCAAACCATCGAATTTGGCGCCCTGAAGGGCGGACAGTGCATTAGACATTTTGCTTTTCTCCGTCCTTGTCAAAGAACACCGGGTCTACGATGCGGGCTTTGTAAACCTTGCCATCTGTGCCGGGGAAATCGATCACCTCGCCCATGCGTTCGGGGCCATGCAGCACCAAACCCATAGCAATGCCCTTATCCAGCGTGGGGGAATAATAGGTGGATGTCACCCGCCCCTGCATGTTGCGCTGGCCATTGGCGTTATGGCCATCGGCCACCGCATAGGCGCCATCTGGCAGAACCGATCCATCAAGCGTTTCCAACCCAACCAAGCGCCAGCGATTTGGGTCTGCCATATGGCTGCGCTCTTGGGCGCGTTTGCCCAGAAAATCGGTCTTTTTCTTGGAAATGGCCCAATGCAGGTTCAAATCTTGCGGGATCACCGTGCCATCGGTTTCATCCCCGATCATGATAAAGCCCTTCTCGGCCCGCAGGATGTGCA
>JALRHZ010000237.1 GCA_023259435.1 Paracoccaceae bacterium
GTTGAACGAATTGGGCGCAACGCCAGTGGGCATGCCATTGCCCGCGATCCCCGAAGCACTGTCCAAGGGTGTTGTCGACGGAACCGTTATCCCGTGGGAAGTCACGCCATCCATCAAACTGACGGATTTGGTGACAAACCATACAGAGTTTTCAGGGAAAGAATCGCTTTATACCGCGACAATTATCCTTGCGATGAATAAAGCACGCTATGAAAGCCTGCCTGCCAATGTAAAGGCGGCGATTGATGCGGAATCCGGCATGAAACTGGCACAGTTTGCGGCCCAGGTGATGTGGGATTACGACAAACCGGGCCGTGACATTGCGGTCGGAAAATCGGCAAATATCATCACATTGGACGAGGCCGAAGTTGCCCGTTGGAAGGCCAAAGCCCAACCTGTGATCGATCGTTGGATCGCAGATATGCAAGGCAAAGGCATTGACGGTCAGGCCATGATCGAACAGGCCAAGGCCTTGATCGCAAAACACGGCGGCTAAGCGCACAAAAAGACACAAACAAAACCCCCGCTTCGGCGGGGGTTTTTTGTTCTGACACAAAATAGACCAACCCATCCTGTGTCAGGCAACCATTTGTTAACCTTTCGTTAGGACTTTCGAAAGACTTATGGGACATGCACATGGTAACGAGGGCAGGAATGAATATTTTGATTGTCGAAGACTGTAGCGAACTGGCGAAATTGTGGCAGCGCGCATTGGAACGTGTCGGTGCTGTGGTTGCTCGGTCGCAGTCTGTGACAGAGGCCATTTATCAGATCCAATCGCAGTGTTTTGATGTGATCGTGACAAACCTGATCTGTGACGGCGTGCCAACAATGCCGGT
>JALRHZ010000238.1 GCA_023259435.1 Paracoccaceae bacterium
AACCAAGGTCGCCCCAGCAGACCAGAGCGGTCGCCATATCGGCCCTGTTGTGAACAAACGCCAGTGGGACCAGATCCAAGGCTATATCCAGAAGGGCATCGACGAAGGTGCGCGCTTGGTTGCAGGTGGGCTCGGTCTGCCTGAAGGGATGAACAAAGGTTTCTACGTGCGTCCGACCGTGTTTGCCGATGTGAAACCTGGCATGACCATCGAAAAAGAGGAAATCTTTGGCCCAGTGCTGTCGATCATCCCCTTCGACACTGAAGAAGAAGCCATCGCGATCGCCAATGACACGCCCTACGGTCTGACGAACTACGTTCAGTCCACCAGCACCGAACGCCGTCGCCGCCTGTCGCGCGTCCTGCGTTCCGGCATGGTGGAAATGAATGGTCGTAGCCGTGCAGCAGGCGCACCGTTCGGTGGCGTTAAGGCCTCTGGCCGCGCCCGTGAAGG
Organism: Paracoccaceae bacterium; assembly: GCA_023259435.1. GTDB lineage: Bacteria > Pseudomonadota > Alphaproteobacteria > Rhodobacterales > Rhodobacteraceae > JALRHZ01. Next base: position 454 of record JALRHZ010000238.1, read on the forward strand.
TGGCGTTTGGGGGATCGAAGAATTCCTCGAATCCAAAACCATCGCTGGCTGGGATGAATAAGTTCCAACCGGATCAAATAATTAAAGGAGGGGTTCGCCCCTCCTTTTTCATAACTAGAACGGCGCTTTAGCCGTGACGCGCATCCCCTGCCCGCCATCGGGATGGAGGAATTGCAGGGTCTCTGAATGCAGCATCAAACGCGGGAAATCGCGCGCTGGACCCGTCGAATAAAACGGGTCGCCCAAAATCGGATGCCCGATCTCTTTCATATGCACGCGCAACTGATGGGACCGCCCCGTTTTTGGGTAGAGCCTCACGCGAGACTCCCCTTTGCCAACACGCATCACCCGATAATCCGTGATCGCCGAACGCCCGTTTTCATG
>JALRHZ010000239.1 GCA_023259435.1 Paracoccaceae bacterium
TACTAGATGATGTTAGTGCTGGCGATAGGGATTCTGCATTACAAAAGATACAAGACTTTAAAAACTTATCTGATCAAGCAATTGCAAATAATGACCCAGTTAAAGCAACTCAATATGCTACCGCTGCAAATGTTTTACAAGCAACATTTAATGAAAAGTTTAAAGCAGTTCAAGAAAGTGTAATAGATGCTTTCCCTTATGATACCGAATTAAAAAGGCAATACCAAGATGACCCTAAAAGTTTTGTAACTAATGCTGTAACTAAAGCGCAAAGCTTAGGAATTAGACCTGATAGCACTAATTTTTTAACTAAACAAGATAGAGAGCAGGCTATTAGTATTTTAACTTCTGGTGATTTTGATGGAATTAAACAGTATTTTGGTGATTTAGAAAAAAAATGGAATTTTCAACATGAATCTTTATCAGATGGGAATACTCCTTATGAGTCTATATTGGGCGACATAATAGCTGATCAAAGAGTACCAAATAATGTTAAAGGATTTTTAATGTATGGTATGCAAAAAGACTATGGTAACTTGATCATGGATTTATCAAGATTAGAAGTTCCAGAAGGTGCGAATAAAGCATATGGGAAAAGTAGCGCAAATATAACCGAAAAAGTTTTAAAGAAACTAAAGCCTTATGCAAAAGCATTAGCGAACAGTGGAGATTTCCAAAGTTCAGATAGTTTTATTGCTTTAAACTCTAATGTTATTAGTGATTTAGCTTTTAAGTCTGCGTTCTCTCCAAAGGTTAAAAAAGCCCTTGGCTTAGATTCTAACTTAAATGATGCCATTGATAAAATTACAGAAGTAACAATA
>JALRHZ010000240.1 GCA_023259435.1 Paracoccaceae bacterium
ACCGCTGCGATGTTCGTTTTCTTCATGAGCCAGACCAAGCTGTTTGCTGAATATGCCATTGAAGAGGATAGTCAAACTTGACCGTTGCAACGCAAAGACATAAATAATGCGAACAGTGGCGATTTGTTACCAGATTGCGGGCCACTTAAAATATTCTGCTAAAAGGTCGAGAAGAGGGGGCTCCTTCGGCTTGGCCGATGGGGCTTTTTTTATGGGGCATGATCCGATGACGAACAATCACAAAAGCCGAACAGCACTTGTCCATGGTGGAACGCGACGCTCGCAATATGGCGAGGTGAGCGAAGCGCTTTTTCTGACGCAGGGCTTTGTCTACGAAACAGCTGAAGCCGCCGAGGCGCGCTTTGTCAAAGCGGGTGACGACGAGTTCATCTATGCGCGCTATGGAAACCCAACAGTACGTATGTTCGAAGATCGCATCTCGGGTTATCTCGGTTATGAAGATGGTTTTGCTTGCGCTTCAGGCATGGCTGCCGTCAACGGAGCTTTGATGGCGCTCTTGAAGGCTGGCGATCATGTCGTCGCTTCACGCGCGCTTTTTGGATCTTGTCTGTATGTGCTTGAGGATATTCTTGCGCGCTTCGGAGTCGAGATTACTTTGGTTGATGGCACGGATAATGCTGCGTGGGACATGGCCATACGTGATGAAACACGCCTTGTATTCTTGGAAAGCATTTCAAATCCGACCCTTGAAGTGATTGACCTACGCCATGTTTGTCAAACTGCTCACGCGAAGGGCGCTCTCGTGCTCGTAGATGATGCTATGGCAACACCAGTTTTTTCTTACGCTCAGGAG
>JALRHZ010000023.1 GCA_023259435.1 Paracoccaceae bacterium
ATCTCTTTGGCCTGTGACGCGTCAAATCCGTTCAAAGTACCACCCTGACGTGGGTTGGTTTTTACGGCGGCGTAAACCATCCCGTCCTGCCGGATATCGATACCATAGTCTTGTGTGCCCGTGGACTTTGCAACAATATCCAAACGCTGCATCGGTTTGCCAATAAGCCGCCACGCGCTCGGGTCACGCAAGGACACATCTTCTATCGGATCAATTTGTGATGCCGCCAAAGCAAGCGATTGATAGGATTTTTGCGTTCCATCCGGCAAAATCACATGACCGGCCTGTGTGGACAACTGATCAACACTGACACCAAATTCCTGTGCCGCAGCTGCCTTAAGTGTTTCCCGTGCCACGGCACCTGCATGACGAAGTTTGTCAAAACTATCCGGCATAGCAGAGGATCCGCCCGTCATCATCATGGGCATCAAAATTTTCATTGCGCCGCCTGCGAATGAGCGCATGAATTCAGCTGTTGCACTTTCATCTGTCGGAGAGAACGGAACCGCTTCTGAGGCAAAACCCGTATTGTAATAGGCCTTATCCGGCAGTCCAAAGGACACCTCGAATTGACCAAATTCTAGGTCCAGCTCCTCGGCAATCAAGGCTGCTTGGGCCGACATGACCCCCTGACCTTTATCCGCATGCGGCGCGATTAAGGTGATTTTCTGATCGCTTATTACGACCCATGGGTTAAAGGTGGCCTCGCCCTCTTTGACCTGCGCCATTAGTGGATTTTCAAAGGGTGTTTTGGCTTTGTACACCCCAAAAGCAACCCCACCCGCGATGGCGGCTGATCCAAACAAAAACGTGCGGCGCGCAATTTTTCCTAGACGGCTCATACTTATGCCTCCCGTACAGTTTGTGCCGCGGTTTTGATCGCAGCCCGCATGCGCACATAGGTGCCACAGCGACATAAGTTGCCTGACATTGCGTCATCAATCTCTTCATCTGTTGGGTTATTGTTCGTCGCAATCAACGCAGCCGCCTGCATGATTTGCCCAGACTGACAATACCCGCATTGGGCCACCTGATGTTCAATCCAAGCCGCCTGTACAGCGTGCAATGCCTCTGGTGTGCCCAGACCCTCAATTGTGGTAATCTCGCCCTGCACATCCCCCAAAGCAACCTGACACGAGCGCACGGCCTCGCCGTCAACATGCACAGTACAAGATCCACATTGCGCGACACCGCAGCCATATTTCGGGCCTGTAATTCCCAGTTCATCTCGCAAGACCCACAACAAAGGCATATCCAAAGAGGCCTCTACTGAATAGGATTTTCCATTAACATTGATTTCCATACGCATTCCTTCCAACACTTACGTGGAAGATAGTTCCAGCAGCATCCCATTTAAAGTCTGGTCCAAAGCATTTATCCCAAAATGCGTGATTTAATCCTTGAAGTTGCTGGTCATCCACGGAACAGTCAGACCATGTTTGCCTTTGTTCAAAAAAACGTAGACCGCTCTTCGGTTCGGCTCAAACTCTTGATATTGGCCCTTGTGCCTCTCGTGGTCTTGATGCCCTTGTTAATGCTGATCGGCATGTCACGCTGGACACAAGATTATGACAGGCTTTTAATTGCCAATGTCGAAAGTGATCTGCAAATTGCCGAGCAATATTTGCAGCGCATCGTTGACGGCACGGGAACATCTGTTGAATCTCTGGCCGCCTCAGCGCAGTTTCGGGACAATGCCCAAAACGGAAGCTTGGGACCATATTTAGAACAGACCCGCACAGAGTTGGGTCTTGATTTCTTGCAAATAATTGAACGCGAAGAACTGGACGAAAGCACCCGAAAATGGCCGGTTGTGAAATCCGCTTTGGCCGGCAAAGCGAGAACTGAAATAGACTTGTTTAGCGCCTCAGATTTACTCATGATCGATACGCGACTGGCCCAGCAAGCCGAAATTCCCTTGATCCCAACCGAGGCTGCCGTGCCCACCGAGCGTGCCGTCGAAACGCGTGGAATGGTCATTCACACCGCGGCGCCTGTAACTTTGGGTGACAAGCAGGCCGTCCTCGTGGGGGGTGTTTTGCTAAACCGGAACCTTGATTTTATTGATACAATCAACACCCTTGTCTATCAAAGTGAACAAACAGCCGAAACCCGACAAGGGACCGCAACCCTCTTTTTAGAAGATGTGCGCGTCTCGACCAACGTCAGGCTTTTTGAAAACGTGCGCGCCCTAGGGACACGGGTGTCTGCACAGGTAAGACACCAAGTTCTTGATCAGGGCAAAACATGGCTAGACCGCGCATTTGTTGTGAATGATTGGTATATTTCTGGCTATCTGCCAATCGTGGATAGTTTCGAAAACCGTATCGGCATGCTCTACGTGGGCTTTTTAGAACAGCCCTTTCAACAGATTAAACGCACGGCAGTCCTTACCATGATATTGGTATTTTTGGCCGTGTTAATCGTCAGCATTCCGTTTTTCCTGCGACTGGCAGGAGGTGTTTTTTCACCTTTAGAACGGATCACAAATACCATGCGCAAAGTTGAGGCGGGCGACCTATCTGCGCGCACCGTATTGCGCCAAACATCCGGAGAAATCGCTCAAGTTTCAGAACATTTGAATAACTTACTCGATCAAATTCAAGAACGTGACAAATCTTTACGAGACTGGGCAGATGATCTGAATGACCGCGTTGAACAGCGTACCGCCGAACTGCGGGAAGCCAATTCAAAACTTGAGAAAACCTTTAAACAGCTCATGATGTCTGAAAAATTGGCCTCGATTGGCGAAATTACCGCAGGTGTGGCACATGAAATCAATAATCCTGTTGCAGTAATTCAGGGCAACGTAGACCTTTTGCGCATGACGCTGGGGGACACAGCGGAAGGCGTAAAGACCGAGCTGGATTTGATAGACCAACAAATTATGCGCATTGGAGCGATTGTCGGAAAACTTTTGCAATTCGCCCGCCCCGCTGAATACGGAAAATTTGAAGAAAATGTTGATGTGACTGCGGTGACCTATGATTGTTTGGGGCTCGTGAACCATGTTTACGCATCAACTGACATTGATCTGCAGCTTGACCTGAACGACGTTCCATTTGTGAACATCAACACCTCTGAGTTACAGCAGGTGATCATCAACCTTATTGTGAACGCGGTTCAGGCGATTGGTAAACGCGGCACATTACACCTTCGGACATACGCCCCAATCGACCATGACACCTATGGCGTGGTGATCGAGGTTCATGACACAGGCGCGGGTATTGATCCCAAAGACATAAGTAGCATTTTCGATCCCTTTTTCTCGACCAAAAAGGGCACGGGCACAGGTTTGGGATTGTCGATCTCGCAAAATATTATTCAAAACGCTGGCGGGATAATCACCGCTGAAAATGCGCCCTCTGGTGGGGCCGTGTTCAAAATTTGGTTGCCAACACAACGCACCGTTATTGAGACGGAGACATAGCCTCTTTGCCCCATTCCTGAAGCTTTCTATCGACGGTTTTGCGCGACACACCAAGACGGCGGGCCGTTTCCGCACGGTTTCCGTTACATTCGTCCAAGGTTGTTAAGATGTGGCGTTGTACCACAAGATCAAGGCTTTCGCGCGCGGCGGCTCCGTAAATTTCGCCCTCACCTTTGAATTCAGCAGGGAAATCACCCAAGATAACAGAGCGCTCAATCACATTGCGCAATTCGCGCACATTGCCAGGCCAGGTGTGCCGCGTTAGGTTCAACAACGTTTCTTGATCCAAATCCATCGGAGCGCGCCCAATTTCTGCACAGTACTGGGTCATAAACATATTCGCCAATTCCACGACATCTTCGCGCCTGTCCCGCAGCGGCGGCATCCGTAGCTCGACGACATTGATCCGATGATACAAATCAGATCGGAACCTGCCATGTTCCACTTCTGTTTGAAGATCGCGATTGGTTGCAAAGAAAAAGCGCAGGTTTAACGTAACATCTCGCGAAGCACCGCGAGGACGCAGTTTTTTATCCTCGATGACACGCAAAAGTGCGGCTTGGACGGTCAGAGGAAGCTCGGCCACCTCATCCAGAAAAAGCACGCCTCCATCGGCCATTTGCATCAAACCCTCGTGAACGCGGTCCTGTGCATCGACACGCCCGAACAGCTGGTCAATCGCCCCCTCCTCGCTTAATGCCGCACAATTCACGGCAACAAAGGGAGAGGATCGACGGTCTGAAATTGAGTGAAGCGTACGCGCGGCGACTTCTTTTCCGGTACCGCTTTCACCGGTGAATAAAACCGACGTTGCCACAGTCGCCAATTTCGTCAAAGTCGAAGAGACTTCGCGGATTGGCAACGACGTCCCAAGCAGCCTTAGGTTTTGTTGCTGTGCATCAAAGCCAAGCGCATGACGTAACAGATCGTTATCACGGCGCAAGAACCGCTTGTCCAATGCGCCCGCGATTGCATTTACCACTTGATTAGCCCGAAATGGCTTGAGCAAAAAATCCGCAACGCCCAACCGCAGCGCTTCAATCGCGGTTTCAATATCGGCATAAGCGGTCATCAAGATCACATCAGCGAAGAGGCCAAGCTTACGCTGTTCGGTAATCCATTCTAATCCGTTCTTTTCCGGCATCAGGTTGTCGATGATCACCAAATCGAAATGATGCGCATCCAACAGTGTCGTGGCCTCTTTTGCACTTGAGGCCTGCATGACACGTTTGGATAAGGGCTCTAAAACCTTTGAGATAAAATGGCGCATACCCATTTCATCATCCACGACCAAAATCGAGGCGTTCCGCAAACTTGCGGTATTTATGGATATGGCATTTTGCCGGTTTTGCACGATACTACATCAATCCAAACGGACAGATTGCCCAGAATACTTGCCCTGTGAACTAAAATCTGACGACTGTGTCAACACCATATTCGCCCCCCACGCGATGGCAAACACAGAAACAAATCCAAGGATCATTACTTTCATTTTTCGTCCTATGCTTATGAGCGTCTCTGCAACAGAATGGCCACGCTGCAGAGACGTGTTGAAGTTAATCGATTACTCAGCAGGCTGCGACGCGCCAGAGGCTTTTGCATGTTCCTCTTTGACCTCGTCATACCAAAGCGAGTGGTGCTGGCGTGCCCATTCTTCGTCTACTTCGCCCGATCCCATGGCATCATAGGCCCCTTCCATGCCGACGGTTCCTATGTAGATATGCGCCAAGATCATCGCCATCATCACAAAGGCAACAATCGCGTGCCATGCTTGGGCGAGCTGCATTTCTTCTTGTGGTGACATCGTTGTGGGCAACGCACCAAGACCGATCATATCCGGAAGGCCGGTGGCGTTCAGCCAGACGAACGTCTTGGCAAACATCGGCATTTCAAATGGGAACAAGAGCGATAGACCCGATGCCGAAACAGAAGCCCCCAGAACGATCACACCCCAGAACACGATCTTTTGGCCGAAGTTGAACTTTTTGGCAGGCGGGTGTGATTTAGAGAATATTCCCCCGCCCTGTTTGATCCAAACCCAGTCGGTTCTGTTCGGGATATTATGCATAACCCACATGACGAATACCATAACCAGCGCAAGCATAAAGGCCCATGCCACGTTATTGTGGATCCACTTTGACGCAATTAATAAGGTCGAGTTAAGCTCTTTGCCAAAGTACGGCGCAAGGATAGCGCGCCCGAAGAGCGTCAACAATCCAGTGAGACCCAAAAGGATAAATGATCCCGCCAAGACCCAATGGCCAAACCGTTCTATGGCTTTGAACCGCGTTATTGTTGTGCCTGCAGGGCCACCATCGATTGGTATACGGCCGCGAATGCCAAAAAAGATGATCAGCAAAGACACCGTCACCAAGAGCAAGCCACCGCCATACTCTCTCAAGGGGCCTTCGCGGAATTCGTACCACGGCATGCCGCCGCTTTGGATCATAACGGCCCCTAGATCTCCGTTACCAGAAGCCGTTTTTGATGCGGAATCGTACCTAATTGCGCGCCAAATATCAGACTGTGAAGCGCCGCCTAATGTGCCCAACTGCTCAGTCACATCTTTTGCGCCCGCAGGATCGCCGGTTAGGGAGCTGCGAAAACTTTCGTCAATCTTTTGCCCGTTTTGACGCGCCAGAATATCTTCCAAAGTTTGCGCCCCGCCCGTCGCGGAACGATCAACATCAGCGTTTTGTGCAGCCACAGGGCCACAGAGGAAAAACGCCAAAACCAACCAATGCAAGAAACGCATGTCATCCTCGCTTACCGGATCAGGAAACCCGCCGGACTAGTATTTATATGAAACTCAGAAGTGAAAGCGGCGAGTTGCCCCGCCGCTTCGTTTAGAAGGCTTAGTTTGCCTTTTGGTCGTAGGCTGTACCCCAGCCCCAAGCGCCGGATCCAAAGCCACGCGCAACAACGCGTTCGCGGTAGATGCCGGATACAACATCGCCGTCACCGGCCAAAAGTGCTTTGGTCGAGCACATTTCAGCACAGATTGGCAATTTGCCCTCGGCAATACGGTTGCGACCGTATTTTGCGAACTCTGCTGTTGAGTGGTTTTCCTCTGGGCCACCCGCGCAGAATGTACATTTGTCCATTTTGCCGCGGCTGCCAAAGTTGCCAGCCTGTGGGAACTGTGGCGCGCCGAACGGACATGCATAAAAGCAATATCCGCAGCCGATGCACAGATCCTTTGAGTGCAATACCACACCATCATCGGTTTGGTAGAAACAATCAACAGGACACACAGCCATACAAGGCGCATCAGAACAATGCATACAGGCCACAGAGATCGACCGTTCGCCCGGGTTACCATCATTGATGGTCACAACACGGCGGCGGTTAATGCCCCAAGGCACCTCATGCTCGTTCTTACAGGCTGTGACACAGGCGTTACATTCGATGCAGCGTTCTGCGTCACATAGAAACTTAGCTCTTGCCATGTCTCATTCTCCCTTATGCTGACCAGATTTTGCAAAGAGTCGCTTTGGTCTCTTGCATCTGGGTTACTGAGTCGTAGCCATAGGTTTGCGCTGTGTTTGTGCTTTCGCCCAAAACATATGGATCCGCCCCATCTGGGTACTTATCCCGCAAATCTTTGCCCTCGAAATGACCACCAAAGTGGAATGGCATAAAGGCAACGCCTTCACCCACACGATTGGTCAACATGGCCTTTACCTTGACTTTGGCACCTTCCGGACCTTCGACCCAGACCTGTGTCCCATCACGAACGCCAAGGTTATTGGCATCGCGTGGGTTGATCTCGACGAACATGTCCTGCTGAAGTTCAGCCAACCAAGGGTTGGACCGTGTTTCATCGCCACCACCTTCGTATTCGACCAGACGACCTGATGTCAGGATGATTGGGTAATCCTTGCTGAAATCTTGTTTCTGGATCGAGGCATACATGGTCGGTAGACGATAGAACTTACGGTCTTCATAAGTTGGATAGTCTTCGACCAAGTCACGACGGTTTGTGTACAACGGCTCGCGGTGAAGCGGTACAGGATCTGGGAACGTCCAGACAACAGCACGCGCTTTTGCGTTCCCAAAGGGGGCACAGCCATGTTTGATGGCCACTCGCTGGATCCCACCAGAGAGGTCGGTTTTCCAGTTTGTCTTTGGTCCTGCAACCGCATCAATCGCGGCACGCTCTTCTGCGGTTAGGTCACCGTCCCATCCAAGATCCATCAGCATTTGCATGGTGAATTCTGGATAACCGTCCTGAATTTCCGCACCTGGGTTTGACACGCCTTCGGCCAACAGATTGTCACCATCACGCTCGACGCCGAAACGGGCGCGGAAGCAAAGGCCACCATCTGCAACTGGCTTGGACATATCATAGAGGTTCGGAGTGCCCGGATGGTTCATCTCGGGGGTGCCCCAACATGGCCATGGCATACCGTAATAATCGCCATCGCATGGACCACCGACGGCCTGCAATGTTGTGCGATCAAAGGTGTGCTGGTTCGCCATATGCTTTTTGATGCGCTCAGGGCTTTGACCTGTGTACCCCACCGTCCACATTCCCGCGTTAAATTCACGGGTGACGCTTTCGATATTTGGTGTCACATCATTTTCCATCTCGATGTTGCGGAAGAAGCGATCGGACCAGCCGAACTTTTTCGCAAACAACCCGATGATTTCATGGTCAGTTTTGGATTCGAACAACGGATCAACAACTTGGTCGCGCCACTGAATAGAGCGGTTCGACGCAGTCACAGAGCCACGTGTTTCGAATTGCGTACATGCAGGCAACAGATACACACCATCTGTCCGATCATGAAGCACCGCAGAAACGGTTGGATATGGGTCAATCACAACCAACATGTCCAACTGCTCCATCGCAGTTTTCATTTCTTTCATACGGGTTTGCGAGTTTGGCGCATGTCCCCAAAGAACCATAGCGCGGACTTTGTCAGGGTTATCCATGTTTGCAGGATCTTCCAAGACACCGTCGATCCAACGTGACACTGGAATACCAGTCTCATACATTAGATCCTTGTCCTTGCCATCGGCCCCTTTGGTTTTGGCGAATTGACCGTTGAGCCAGTCAAAGTCTTCGCCCCAAACGCGTGCCCAGTGGCCCCATGACCCTTTTGCAAGACCGTAATAGCCTGGCAATGTGTGGGACAGAACGCCAAGGTCCGTTGCACCCTGCACGTTGTCGTGACCGCGGAAAATGTTGGTTCCGCCGCCCGCTGTGCCCATGTTGCCCAAGGCAAGCTGTAGGACACAATACGCACGGGTGTTGTTGTTACCATTGGTGTGCTGTGTGCCACCCATACACCAAATTACCGTACCAGGACGGTTGTTGGCCATGGTGCGGGCAACACGCTCAAGCTGACGACCGGGGGTGCCGGTGACACGCTCAACTTCTTCGGGTGTCCATTTGGCCACTTCTTCGCGGATTTGATCCATGCCCCACACGCGGGTGCGGATGAATTCTTTGTCTTCCCATCCGTTTTCAAAGATATGCCACAAGATCCCCCAAACAAGCGCCACGTCAGTACCAGGGCGGAAACGCACATATTCATCTGCGTGTGCCGCTGTACGGGTAAAGCGTGGGTCACAGACGATCAACGGCGCATTGTTTTGTTCTTTGGCTTTCAAAACATGAAGCAAGGACACAGGGTGCGCTTCGGCAGGGTTACCGCCGATGATAAAGATCGCTTTTGAATTGTGGATGTCGTTATAGCTGTTGGTCATGGCGCCATAGCCCCATGTATTTGCAACACCTGCAACAGTGGTTGAGTGACAGATACGCGCCTGATGGTCGACGTTATTTGTGCCCCAATATGCTGCAAACTTACGGAACAGATAGGCCTGCTCGTTGTTGTGCTTTGCAGAGCCCAACCAGTATACCGAGTCCGGACCGCTTTCTTGGCGGATGTTCATCATTCCATCGCCAATTTCGTCGATCGCTTGCTCCCAGCTGATGCGCTTCCACTCACCACCCTCTTTTTTCATTGGGTACTTGAGACGGCGCTCACCGTGTGCGTGTTCGCGCACAGCAGCCCCTTTGGCGCAATGGGCGCCGAGGTTGAATGGGCTATCCCATCCAGGTTCTTGGCCTGTCCAAACACCATTTTGAACTTCGGCCACCACTGTACATCCGACGGAACAGTGTGTGCAGACAGATTTGACAGACTTCACAGCCGCATCCGCAGCGGTTGCGGCACTTGCGCCTGTTACCGTTCCACCTGTTGCGGCAATCGCGGTTAACCCACCGATTGCAAGACCCGACCCGCGCAAAAACGCACGGCGGTCAACAGTTGTATTGGCAACATCTGTCAGGATACTTGTCCGCTGGGGGCGTCGCGCAACCCCGTTGGTCTTTTTCCTTAACATTTTAGTCCTCCCATCAGGATAAATCCTGAAAGTTTACGATTGTATCAAACACAGTCGGGCGTCACGCAACCAGTCGTATTTGATGGTTCTCCTCGACCCGATCAGAACCGGAGCGAGTCAAGATAGGCACGTGTGTGAACCGTGTCTTGCATCACAGAAGATGACAAATCCGGTTCTTGTGCTTGTGCTGTTGTTGCGGATGTTGCCAAGGCAACTGCCGCCACAGGGGCACCTGTCCCCGCCAGCTTTAGAAAATCACGACGCGAAGGTGCGTCTTGTGTTTTCTCAGTCATGAGAGCCTCCTCTCGTTTCAGTTGTGGCACCCTTTAGTGGGCACCGGTTGGTGTGCAGATTACTCTGCGCTCATTCGAAAGGCTTCCGCTTCGATCTCCATGAACAAGCGGCCCAAAGTGCCAACGCTTGCGTAGAAAACCGAATTCTTTGCACCTTCCAAATCTGTGAAAAAGTGTTTCGCCCAAGGGCTGACGTGTGTGTTGAAAAACGCTTTTTGTTGCGCGATGGATTTTGGCGCCCCAAAGCGGCCAACGATCATCGCCCCCATCATTTCCATCAAGGATGCAATGTTATCCTCTGGCTCATAGACGTTCTCGGCGCGCGTTAGCCCAAGGTTCATCATATCCCGCCGCAATTGCGCCAAGGGTTTTTCGTTCAAAAAGCCAGTCAGGTAATAACTTGCATAGGGAAGCAATTCGCCGCGACCCACGCCTATAAACAGTTTGTTAAACTCGCTTTCAACACCGCGCGGCTTTGACACTTTGGCTACGCGCGCCAAGGTTTTTACGGTTTGGCCAACTTCGCTCTCATCACCGGATAATCCTGCGGCTTGGTCCAAGAGCATTTGATCCGCCGGACGGGCCAGCAAAAGACCCAAGAAATTATACAGATCCGCGCGGCTTTGATCCTCTGGATCTATCGATATTTTCTCTGCTGCACTCATAATCTTTCCTTTTCTCTTGCCTTCAGCACTCTGCCGTATCCGCAAAGGTAAACCGCATCTTGCGGGCACGCGGGGCAACAAACGTGTCTTGGTCGTCTGCGGCTATGGTGGTGTTTTCATCGTCGGACGCATCAACAAACACTGGGCTTTCGTGCGGCGCATCATCCGTTTGATCTACGTCGGTCTGGGCGTTTTCGTCTTGGACCATGGCTACCTCAAGCGGCATGTCCTCTTCGGCTTCAAGATCCTTGGCCGCCTCAGCCTCGGCCTGTCGGATCATCTCTTGCACATGGGCAAGCATGCCTTTGCCCACTTGATAGGTGGTTTCCACCACACCGGCGCCGACACCTGCATCTGTGAAATCCTGACCATAATCGACCAAACCGTCCACATTGGCCAAGACAGGATTAGACAGCCACAACTTGCGCAGTGCCACGCGTTTGATCCGGTCTGGAACGGCCTTTTGTAAAAACACAGAAAAGTCATCGCCCTGCACAAGCGTGTCAGGATCGGGCAACCCCAGTTCCTCTAGGATTTCGGCATCTGTCTTTTCTTCGAGAGCGGCATGATGCTCGGCAATCTCTTGTGCTTCGAGCGCTTGGGCGTCTCGACGCTGTTCTTCGGCGACGGCATTTTTTCTGCGGGACCAAAAATCACTCATGACAGACGCTCTTTCTTGATCTGTCCCGGTGCGCGATACACATCCGCTGTTTGGCTTATCCGTACATCCCCGATCCCATCAACCTTTGCGTCGATGCGTTTCTTGTCTCGGCGGCGTTTTACAAATTCTTCCTCTTCGTGGTGCTTTTCCACAAAATCGCGGACCCAAGCGACAACGCCCTCGGGCATCAGCACCTTTTCCACCAGTTCTTCACCGCTATCAGCATAGTCCTGCGCTTGGTAGGGAGAGGCGGTCGCAAGCAACACCTCATAGGGCATCTCGCCGTGTTCCGCGTCGCGCATCACGACATAGATGGATGGAACCCGAGAGGATAATCCCGTCAAATAGGCCTCGGTCTCTGCGCCGTGCAATTCAAGCGGAACGGTGGCCAAATGGAATTCGTCAAAACTCTCCGCACTGCGCAGTTGCTGGCCCGAGGCCGCCCCCGCACCGGCAAAAACCGCAGTCACACGCCATGACCACTTTGCCCATTTCGTGACGCCGCGCGCACGGCGCACGACAACGCCCAATGGGATCATCTGGTATTTTTGCGGATTGTAATACACGAGTTCTCCTTCCCCAGACGAGAGAACCATGTATGCGACTGTCCACAAATCTTGAAAAACGCCTCTCGCGCAAAAACTTTGGAAATTGGACAAATTGTTGAACCAATTTTTTCAGAACAGGTCGGAGTGGACATTTTGTCTATTCTGACTTTTTTAATCAGTTTATTTCCCGCCACCCACTTTGGCGAATCACACGCCAAAATTTTTGTCGTTTTAGGTGGACCAAAGCCGAGTTCACCATAACTGAGTCGCTTGTAATTACGACTTGGATGAATGATAGGATCGAGTACTTACAGCCAAAAACTGGCTGCAGTTCGGGCAAAATACTGTGGGGAAAAATATGACTAAGCATCTGATATTATGTGATTGTTCCGGAACCCAACACTTGGACAGAGAGGGAATCGAACGCGCATCAGGACACAGATGTTCAAAAGTCCATTCCGCCCTTTGCACAGATCAAATTGGCCAACTTGCTGAGGCCATGCAAAGCGAAGATGCAATTATTTGTTGCACCCAAGAATGGCGCAGTTTTGATGCCCTGTCGGACGAACTGGGGGTACCCACACCACCGTTGTTGGACCTGCGTGACCGTGCTGGATGGTCCGCGGACCGTTCCGAAAATCTACCCAAAATGTCCGCATTGATCGCCGAAGCCATGGTGCCGCGCCCGGCAGCCAAAGCGATGGATGTCGTGTCTGAGGGGCTTTGCTTGATTGCCGGTCCCGCAAAGATCGCCCTTGAAGCCGCCCAAAATCTAAAAGACATGGTCTCGGTCACGGTCTTGATCACAGACCAAGACGAGGTGCTTCCTTCGCCCGATTTTGACGTCATTTACGGCAGAGTCACACGCGCACAAGGTAGCCTTGGTCATTTCACGGTCACACTAAACCAATTTCAACAACCAGACCCAACCGGCCGCGGCCAGCCGCGCCTCAGCGCGCCACGAGACGGTGCGCAGTCAACCTGCGATATCATTTTGGACCTAACTGGAGGCACACCCCTGTTTCCGGCCCATGAAAAACGCGATGGATACCTAAGACCTGATCCCTCGCATGCGCCGTCTGTCGCCTCGGCCATTTTGCAGGCCTCTCACCTTGTCGGGACGTTTGAAAAGACCCTATTTATCGCATTGGATGAAAGCCTTTGCGCCCACCGCCGCGCAGAAAAGCCCGCTTGTTCAAATTGTTTAGATGTATGTCCCACTGCAGCAATCACATCAGCAGGAGACACCGTTGCGATTGATCCTGCGATATGCGCAGGCTGTGGCGCTTGTTCGGCGCTATGCCCGTCTGGTGCGATTACCTATGACGCGGATCCATTCTCGACGCATTTGCGCCGAATTCAGGCCTTGGCCGAAGGCTATGGCGCGGTTGAGGGCACATACAAAGCGCCTGAACTTCTTGTGCATGATGCGCACGGCCTTGAGATGATCGCCCTGTCTGCGCGCTATCACAATGGTTTGCCTGCGCATGTGATCCCTTTGGAAATTGAAGCCATAAGTGCCTTTGGGCATGCGGAATCTTTGGCCGCTTTGGCCTCTGGATTTGCCCATGTGCACATTTTACTTAGCCCCAAGGCAGACCGCGAGACGCTTTTGCGGGAACAAGAATTAAGCCGTGCTTTGTCCGGTGATTTTGTGACGTTAATCGATACCCTTGATCCCGAAGCAATGTCGGATCACCTGTTCCAAGAGCACGCCACCCTAAAGGGGGTACAGCCGATTTTACCGATGGGCGCACGGCGCCAAGTTGCACGGACAGCCGCACGTGCAATCTCGACCGATGAAACCGTACTTCCCCTTCCCGAGAACGCGCCGTATGGCGCTGTCCTCGTCGATACCGAAGCCTGTTCTATGTGCTTGTCGTGTGTCTCATTGTGCCCGTCTGGTGCTTTGGGCGAAAATCCTGACAAGCCTCAGATCCTATTCCAAGAAGATGCCTGTCTTCAGTGCGGATTGTGTAGCAACATTTGCCCAGAGACCGCCATAACCCTCGAGCCACGCATGAACCTTGCCAACTCGGCGTTGGAACAGGTTGTTCTTAACGAAGAAGAGCCCTTTGCCTGTATCGAATGCGGATCTTTGTTTGGCGTGAAATCCACCATCGACCGTATTTCAGAAAAGCTCACCTCTGGGGTCGGTGCCTTTGCAAACCCAGAGGCGCTTCGCCTTGTGCAAATGTGCGGAGATTGCCGCGTGAATGCGCAATTCCATAGCACCAACAATCCCTTTGCCGCAGGCGAGCGGCCCAAAACCCGCACGACCGATGACTATTATTCAGATCGCAAGGATCACTGATGCTGAATTTCGGCTCCCAAATCCGCAGGCGTCAAGGTTTGCATATAGGTTGCGATATTCTCGATATCGTCCAAGGTGACGATGATCGGAACGATCGGAGAGGGTCGCGTCGGATCAAAGGGATCCGTCACGTCTTCGACAATGGTAAAGGCCGGATGTGGATTCAACGTATAGAACCCAGACATCCTAAGCGCCCAGTCCTCAAAGGTGCGAAGCACGAAAAAAGAGGGGGTCGATCCGATGGCATTCATGCGGTTGTTATCGACCACATGACACCGCGCGCATTTTTGCTTGGCCGCGGCATAGCCCCGCGCCGCATCACCTTGGAACACAACATCAATGACAGGCGCGGCATCGATTGTAGGCACCCCAAAGGGCGAGCCCGTTTGCGGAACAAAAGATGTAATCGTGGTTTGGCCCACCTGTCCGGTCAACCAGTCGGCAAATTTCTGAGCGCCAGAATGAGACGTGGCAACCACGGACCAGACCGTATTATCACGTTGGGCAAATGCAATCCCTGTGTCCGCGCCCGAAACGATTATAAGGTCGGTTTCGCCATCAAGCACCCGTTCCAACCTGATTTGCGTTTTCAGGGTAAAACGTGGTTTCAGATAGGTGAACAAGCCGCTGTCAAAAAAGGAAGCATCAACCTGAACTCGCACAAATCGGGGATTGCTCTCTTGAGCCACCGCCCCTTGCACCGCAAAAACAGTGCAGATCAAAAACATAATCATACGAACCATGTCACGCCCCTTTCCTATTCTGTGGGCCAATCTTATCAAAGGATGATCTAATGAGCGAAGATTTCAACATGTCCATGCGCAAATTCCTAAAGCAAGTCGGCGTTACCTCACAGCAGGCCATCGAAGAGACCTTGCGCGACGCAAACGCGGGCGACTATGAAATAGAAGCAGAAATCAAAATTCCACAAACAGGTATGACGCATACTGTCAAAGGCGTCATTAAGGTCGGAGAATAAAACGTGGCACTCACACGCGAGCAGGTCTTAGAGACATTAAAAACACTGGCCCCCGCCGGAAAAGAAGACATTGTGACATCTGGCGTCATGCGCGCGCTCAACGTTGATGATGCGTCCGTGCGGTTTGTTATGGAAATCGACCCTCAACAGGCGGATCTTTACACGCCACTCAAAGAGCAAGCCGAGGCACAGCTGAAATCAATGGGGGCACAGTCGGTTTCGATTGTGATGACCGCCCATAGTGCGCCGGCTGCACCGCCTGATTTGAAACTTGGCAAAAAATCCGAGCCGAAAGGGCCCGAAAAAATTCCCGGAGTGGATCGCATTCTGGCAATCGCTTCGGGTAAAGGTGGCGTTGGGAAATCAACGGTAAGTGCGAATTTGGCCTGTGCTTTGGCGGCAGAAGGCCGCCGCGTCGGGCTATTGGATGCGGATGTTTATGGCCCCTCTCAACCGCGCATGTTGGGGATTTCAGGCCGACCGGCAAGTCCTGATGGCAAGACGATTTTGCCCATGCGCAACCATGGTGTGACCATGATGTCGATTGGCCTTATGACCAACGAAGGTCAGGCCGTTGTATGGCGTGGTCCTATGTTGATGGGCGCCCTTCAACAGATGATGTTCCAAGTGCAATGGGGCGCGCTGGATGTCTTGATCGTCGACCTGCCCCCGGGCACGGGCGATGTTCAAATGACCTTGGCGCAAAAAGCGCATGTGGACGGCGCTGTTGTGGTATCAACACCACAAGATGTGGCGCTTTTGGATGCGCGTAAGGGGATCGATATGTTCCAACAACTCAACGTGCCAATTCATGGGATGATTGAAAACATGTCGACCCATATTTGTTCGAATTGTGGTCACGAAGAACATGTGTTTGGGCATGGGGGTGTGCGCGCCGAAGCCGAGAAACTTGGGGTTGAGCTTTTGGCAGAGATCCCTCTTGATCTAAATATTCGATTGGCCGCAGACGGAGGCGCGCCGATCGTTGTCTCGAACCCACAGTCTAGCCAAGCTAAGGCGTTTCGCGATATTGCAAAAACTCTAATCGAAAAAGGGCACGCATGATGGCCGATGCCACAGCGCAAAATCTGATATTTCCGCCCTTGATGACAGGTTATCCTGTCGAAGGCGCAGCATCAGATCCCTTTGAGATCGCCCAAGCACAGGCCGCTTTGGGGGTAGATGCGGGGTTGATTGTATATAATCTAGAAGCAGATCGATTTCGTTTGGCTTTGGTCGTTGCCCCCGAAGTGCCCTTGGCGCGCGCCATGGCCATCGTACCCATTGCAGGTGTTGGGCTGCAGAATGCACTTGGCGCTTTGGCGCCGCCCGAGGTGGCTGTGCATCTGGAATGGTCGGGCGCGATCCGCGTCAATGGCGCGCGATGTGGCAAACTTCGTGTCATCGCAAGCGACACAAACATTGATACCGTTCCTGATTGGATCTGCGTGGGCCTAGAGGTACCGTTGTGGCCTCCTTCGCAGGACACAGGCCTTACCCCAGATGAAACAGCGCTATACGCCGAAGGGTGTGCCGATGTCGAAGCCCCCAAACTGATCGAAGCATGGGCACGGCATACCCTGAATTGGATCTCGCGATGGGATAGCGAAGGCGCAAAACCTGTGCATGACGAATGGCGCGGTCTTGTGCACGGTATGGGCGAAGATCATACAATTTTTGACCATCACGGCACATTCGTTGGCATAGACGAGAACTTTGGCCTCCTCTTGCGCAGTGACACAGAAACACATTTGATCCCATTGACCCGCCTGTTGGAGGACACACCATGAAACTTGCTCGTGCAATTCATTTTGACGAAAGTGACACCCGCGTCTTTGCGGTCTCTGCGCGGACCGGTGAATGGTGCATATCAGGCGGGTTTGAGTTCTCTAATTGGAGTGATGCAGATTTGACCGGCAAAGCCCGACAAGCGTTTTCGAACGGATGGCTTGGGCTTGAGACGTTTGGACGGGCGACATTTGTTGCTGTGACCCAGTTGGAACAACATGAATACGACCAGCTGTTATCGGCGCTATGTGATCATTTTGTCACCTACTATGGCGCGCCCGATGCGGCTGCGGCCCACCCTGTAGCGGTGGATGAATTGGCGCATATGATCGAGCTATGTGACGAGCATGCGCCAAACACCTTGCTGACTGTTGCACGTGAATTAACGCCCTCGGGCGTGAAAGAGGCCTTTCGCGTGATCGAGGCGCAAGACGCAGGATTGGATCAATTCGCAATTCACGGATCTGTTGATGACTGATATTTGGGACGGACTTGCACAGGCCTTTTGGCTGCTTGTGCAACTCGATCCAACCTTGATTGAAATTTCTGCACGGTCTTTGACCGTGACCCTAACCGCGCTTGTTGTCGCCTCGCTGATTGCGATGCCATTGGCCGCGATCTTGGCCGTGCGCCGGTTTAAATTTCGGCGGGTGATTATATCCGTTATTAACTCATTGATGGGCCTACCACCCGTTGTCGTAGGTCTGTTTGTCTATATTCTTTTGTCGCGGTCTGGCCCGTTGGGTGGCTTGGGCCTGCTTTATACGATCGACGCAATGATCATCGCTCAGGTGGTCATCATCACACCGCTGATTATCTCAATCGCACATCAATCAATGCGGGATCTGTGGTCGGAATATCATGACCTTTTGATTTCGATGAATACAACAACAACCCAACGCATTTTGACCCTCTTGTGGGACGGTCGGCGCGCTTTGATCACGGCGGCGCTGGCTGGATTTGGGCGTGCCATTGGCGAAGTTGGCGCGATCATGATTGTTGGCGGCAATATCGAAAACGCCACCCGCGTCTTGACCACGGCGATTGCGCTTGAAACCTCAAAAGGTGATTTTGCGCTTGCCTTGGCCTTGGGCTTTGTTCTGATCCTGCTGGCGGTTGCCGTGAATTTCGCGACCCATTGGGTGGGCCGTACGGAACGCGAAGGAAAGTGGTAATGTTTCCAGTCGTCATGCAAGACCTGACTGTTGTGGTCCGCGGCAAAACGCTTTTGGGGCCGCTTGACCTGACGCTTGAAGCCGGTGGCATCACAGTTGTAATGGGGCCGAATGGCGCTGGAAAAACAACCTTTTTGAAAACCTGCCACGGTGTGATGCGACACAGTCGGGGCAGCATAAATTGGCAAGTGCCCGTAGATCAGGCCGCTCAGGCGCAGTCGTTTGTATTCCAAAGCCCAATCATGCTGCGTCGCTCTGTTTTGGAAAACTTGACCTATCCTCTAAGATTGCAAGGCATGGCCAAACATAAGGCCATCGAATTGGCCGAAACATGGGCCAAGCGGATCGGATTGGCCCAGCATTTGACCACGCCCGCCCCGCGTCTGTCAGGTGGCGAACAGCAAAAACTTGCCCTCGCGCGTGCATTGATCACAAAGCCGCAATGCCTATTTCTGGACGAACCGACGGCCTCATTAGATGGGTCTGCCACCAAAGAGATCGAAGCTTTGCTGCAAGAGGCCGCTGCGAACGGCACCACCCTCATTATGTCCACACACAACGTGGGCCAAGCAAAACGCCTAGGGGATCATGTTCTGTTTCTGCATCAAGGGAAACCAATTCTATACGCCCCTGCCTCTCAGGTCTTTGACGAAAGCAATAAGGGCGGGCAAAACGAACTTGTTCAAAGGTTCTTACAAGGAGATATCATCGAATGATACGCATGTTTTATTCCACTTTTTGGACAACTATTGCCTTGGTTGCCTTCACCACTGTTTCGACTGCCGAGACCATGAAACTTGCCGTGACGACCTCATTCAACAATTCGGGCCTTAGTGACAAACTCTTGCCCCAAATCAAGGCGGATCTTGGCCTTGAGGTTCAGCTTTTGGTCGTTGGAACCGGACAGGCCATTCGTCTGGGCGAAGCAGGTGATGTAGATGCAATTTTGGTTCATTCCAAATCAGCAGAAGAGACATTCATCGCAGCAGGGTATGGAACTCACAGGCGTGAAATCATGTACAATGATTTTGTTCTGATTGGGCCAGAGAGCGATCCCGCACAGGTGACAACCGCACAATCGGCCGCCGAGGCGCTGGGCAAAATTTCAGCCACCTCTGCCCTGTTTGTCAGTCGCGGTGACGATAGCGGCACGCACAAAAAAGAAATCGCCCTCTGGACTGCGGCATCCCTTGACCCAACGACGTTTGACGGGTGGTATCGTGCCGTTGGTGCCGGCATGGGCGCATCGTTAAATGCGGCTGCCGGTATGGGGGGATACATCCTCTCGGATCGTGCGAGTTGGCTAAATTTCAAAAACAAAGGTGACCTGGCCATCGCCTTTGCCGGCGATCCGGTTTTGTTCAATCAATACGCCTATATTCCCGTAAACCCCGATTTGCATCCCCATGTGCGCAACGATCTGGCCCTTGCCCTAGAAGAGTGGTTGGTCTCGGAGACAGCCGAAACACTTATCAATGGGTATACGATTAACGGAGAAACACTGTTTACCTTTAACGCACAACGCTAAACCTTTGCGTTGAAATGGCCCTCCTGCCCGCTAGATTACGATCAGGAGGGTCCAATGAAACAACTCTTTTTTGCGATAGTCAGTCTGGGGTTAGCTGAGCAAGCCGTTGCTGCGGATGAGAAATACGTTTTATGTACCCATGGCCTGCGCTCATTAGATGGAGCAGAGCTGCAGGCCTTTATGGCGCCGTCAATCTTTCGCCTCTCGGATTTGAAATTCAAAACCCAAGACGGATGGCGGTATGAAATAAACTGTGCGTCCCCCACATGTCTTGCGTCAGAAAAACAGCACTCGGTCCTGCTTAGCAGTGCTACACCGGATTATCACGAAAGTTATCACATTCGCTTTGACGCACCCAATATGGAAATCATCACGGATCGGATGCGTCTTGGTCATACGCGAAAGCGTACGTCCTATGTGGAATTCCAATGCGATTGGATCGACGAGAGCGATATCACGGATTAATCCGCTTCTAGCCGACGTATCTTATGCAAGATTGAGTGCGCCTCATCCGCGTCATGTCCTAATCGTTCCATCAAGATTTGTGCAATTCGCAAACTGGATTCAAGGGTTTCAGCCACAGCATCGTTGGCCCCTTTGTCGAACAAACTACGCAAATCATCAACGTGCTTGCCCCGAACAATTACCGGCAATAATGGGTTGTCTTTTCGGATTGCTGTTAGAATATGTACGGTCGCGTGGTGGGCGTCTGTTGCAACCACCACAACGCCAACCTCCTGAGTGATAAGATGCCGCCAAAGACCGCTCTTTTCTGCATCCCCATAGATAATGCGATAGCCTTGGGCCTTGTAGGTTTGAACCATCTTTGCGTTCTTATCAAAGGCGATATACGGGATCCGAGCCTCTTCAAGCACATCCGCCAACAGCTTGCCAACACGTCCAAAACCCGCGATCAAAACCCGAGATTGCCCGCCCACAGCCTCAGACATTGACTTATGTTCTAGCTCACCAAAATAGCGATTTCCTAAACTGCCCGCGAGCGGCGCCAGTTTGAACAAAAACGGTGTCAGCATCATCGCCACAACGGTCACTAGCAAAAAGAACTGAACGTCTTGAGCGGGGATCACATGTGTTGACAGGGCAACACCCAGAATCATCAAGGCAAATTCACCTGGTTGCGCCAAATAAAGCGCCGCTTCGGCCGATTGCCGCCCCGGAATTTTGAACGCCAGAGACAATGCGAAAAGGATCGCCGCCTTTAATGCAAATATCCCAACAACCGAGAGAGCCAACAAAACTGGGTATCGCAAAATCTCTGCAACGTTCGTCATCATCCCGATCGAGAGGAAAAACACCCCCAGCAGCAAGCCTTTGATGGGGTCAATGATAACCTCAACCTCATGACGAAATTCTGTTTCGCCAATCAAGAGACCTGCCAAAAACGCGCCCAGCGCAAGAGACAAACCCGCCGCATAGGTTACGCCAGAGCAGGCCAAAACAAAAAACACCACAAAGGCCGCCAACCATTCTGGCGACGAAGACGCGCTAAGCGCGCGGAGCAATCGCGTCATCCCGAATTTACCGATGACATAAATCCCTGCGATGGTCACGGCTCCGATCCCCATCGAAATCCCGAGAGCCTGTAACACATTTCCGCCCTCTCCGGCCGCAAAAGTGGCGGCAAGAACCAAGATCGGGACAACGGCCAGATCTTGCATCAAAAGAATGGAAAACGACATGATCCCCACAGGACGCGCGGCAAGATTGTTGTCTTGCAACAGCTTCATCACAATCGCGGTAGAGGACAAGGCAAATGAGGCCCCAATCAAGATCGAGGCTTGGGTCGAATTGCCAAAGGCCATCGCGATCCCAAAAATGACCACAGCCGTGACCATGATTTGGCCGGTCCCCAAGCCAAATATCAATGTTTTTAATTGCTTTAGTCGATTAAAGGATAATTCAAGGCCGATCATGAACATCAATGTCATGAT
>JALRHZ010000241.1 GCA_023259435.1 Paracoccaceae bacterium
CGACGACCTGTATACCCTCGTCGGACCGGACGGCCAGCAACTGAGAAGAGAGTCGTTTGGAAGTGACTTGGAACTGGAGCTCGCCATCGATGTCACTGACGATCAAATCGTGGCCCTCGCGACTCGAGAAAACGGAGCACTGGTTTTCGGCGTGATCACCGAGACCGAGTCAGTGCGTCCCGTCGAGAGTGGCGCGAACATTAACGCCACCCCCGCCGTGCGGGCGCTAACGGGGCAACCGCAGTCCCCAGACGGGTTCTCGGCCCGTTACGACATGCACGTAGTCTGGTACGTGCCCCCGATTGGCTCCGACGAGAGAATCCGAGTAGTTGGCTACAGCTACGCTCTGGTCGACGCTGAAGAATTGGAACCACGAGAAGAGTAGGAAGGTGACGCGGATGGCTCAGCCGGGTCCCAACATTCCCCTCTCCGGAGGTTATGACCTCTCAGCCCTCGTTGAGCGCGCGCGCAGCAAAGACAAGCCCGCAGGACCTGCGCAGTCGGCGTTTGTGCGCGACGTCGACGAGGCTCAGATGGGCGCAATCATCGAGCTCTCAAATCAGGTTCCCGTGATCCTCGAGGTGTACGGCCAGGGCGTTGAACCCCAACTGGGTTCGCTAATCGAAAGCTATGGCGGCAAGCTGGTGCTCGCCACCCTCGACGCCTCAAAAGCACCACAACTCGTCCAAGCACTTCAGATCACTGGCGTTCCCACAGTTTTCGCCATCATCCAAGGACGCCCCGCACCGCTGTTTCAGGGTCAGGCGCCCGAGGATCAGCTGAAACAGGTGTTTGATCAGGTTCTTCAGGCAG
>JALRHZ010000242.1 GCA_023259435.1 Paracoccaceae bacterium
GCTCTCTGTGTCCATGAAGCAAACCAAGAAGAAGTTAGTGTAGCATTCCACGTCAAGAATTAGCGCCATGAGGGGTGTCCTCCATTTTCGGCAGGTTTTAGATGGGGGCCACCTTCGGTGATACGTTGCCCAGTGGCCCCCAAGAGGTCTTACATGAAGTCCTCTTCATCCTCAAAAACGTCGAAGTCATCGTCAGATGCAACCGCGCCGTCGGAGAAGGGTTCTCCGTCTTTAAAGAACTGTACGCCAAGCAGGTTGGCGTTGATGCGCTTGCCCCACTGGTTGTTCTGCGCCCAGAGTTCGATCACCGCATTGACGTAACAGCCAGCGTAGATGCGGTTATCGTCTTCGGTGAGTTGCGTCTTGTCCCGATCCAGCACCTTCGGGCGCTTGTTGTTTGACGCCTTGATCGACATCTTCCCGGCGTATCCGTCGTAGTCGATATCGTCACCGTCCTTCAGGCAAATCTTGTCTTCCTTGAGTTTTGCCCCTTTCAGGTTCTCTTGCAGCATCCGATCAATCGCCGCCTCGATCTCGGAGATTTTTGCCGCGTGCTCCTGCTTGTCGAGCAGGAACGTCGCCTCAAACTTGGTCTCCTCGCCGGAGAATACCGCCTTCCGAAACAGGCTCGGGAACGAAAGACGGACGTTGTTCAGTTTGATTTTAGCCATGGTTCTATCCTTCTAGGCTTGGTTGTTGCGCCTCACAGGCGCGTCACTCGTCAATTACGTCGAAGTCATCAGCGCTCAAATTGATCGCTGGACGCTTATCTGTCTCCGGGGCCAAGGTGGGCGCACCGCTCGGCTTG
>JALRHZ010000243.1 GCA_023259435.1 Paracoccaceae bacterium
AATACCGCTGACACAGCGCCAACTCCTGCCCATACTGACGATGCTCGAAAGGTGTGGCTACGCTGCCTGCTTCAAGTTGAACGCCTGTGATGTAGAAGGTGGCTCCAGCTGTTGCAATAAGCTGAGTACAACCAGTCACGTTTGTTGGTGTTGAGCCGCTGCCAGCTTGCCAGCCTGTGCTAATTGTTCGACTTGAGCCGCCACCTAAACAGAAATTGACGCTAACACCAACTCCAGTAGTAGTCAGCCATGTACCTGTTGTGTCCCCACTAACCGCAACAGTCTTGTATTCCCATGTGTTCGCAGAATTGATGGTGTATGTTGCGCCGAATAATCGATCGCCTGCCGAATTGTTCAAGGTAATCGGGAATGTACCTGTAACGCTTGAGCGAACCCAGAATGACAAAGTTGCAGCAGATGCCGATGCAGTTCCCCATGCAAGGTCATAAAAATTAGTTCCTTCAATCGACTGCTGAACTTCATAACCGTAGCCGGATGCAGGAGATGCGTCTGCTGTGGTGACAGTAATCAACCAACTGTTGACAAAACCAGATGGTGCAGTAGACGACTGTTGGGCGCTAAAGCGACCTGTTCCGCCGCCGAGATAAGAACCTTTCCATCTATCAACACCATATCCTCCAGACAGAGGGCTAACACTCGCCCCTGCGTTCCTCTGGTCAATCCGCATGTCCCCGTTGATGATGCGGTTCCTGCCAGCCATGTTAGACACGGTGGGTGTAAAGCCGTTGATCGTTGTGGTAGCCCCACCGCTGGCATCTGTAATTGTGTT
>JALRHZ010000244.1:0-508 GCA_023259435.1 Paracoccaceae bacterium
TCAGGCTTGCGCCCATTGTCTAAGATTCCCCACTGCTGCCTCCCGTAGGAGTCTGGGCCGTGTCTCAGTCCCAGTGTTGCTGATCATCCTCTCAAACCAGCTAAAGATCGTAGACTTGGTAGGCCATTACCCCACCAACTATCTAATCTGACGCGGGCCGATCCTTCTCCGATAAATCTTTCCCCCGAAGGGCGTATACGGTATTACTCTCAGTTTCCCGAGGCTATTCCGTAGAAAAGGGTACGTTCCCACGCGTTACTAACCCGTCCGCCGCTAGACCCGAAGGTCTCGCTCGACTTGCATGTGTTAGGCCTGCCGCCAGCGTTCGTTCTGAGCCAGGATCAAACTCTCAAGTTGAAACGCCTTACAGCGTATCCTTGACGTTCGAACCTCTGCACATCGTTCCGCAATGTTCCGGCTAGGAAACACTGCAAAACAGTCTCTGTTTGATGTGCTCCAGGTTTCATCAGAAACCAGAAGCCGCCAAACAGTGAAGCTGACACTAGAT
>JALRHZ010000244.1:518-779 GCA_023259435.1 Paracoccaceae bacterium
ATCGAATGAACCAAACCGCCCACATATCTCTTCAGATATTATCAATGTCAAAGAGCGTCGGAGCCGTAACCCCAGAGACAAAATCAAACCGGCGCGCTCTAAACTGCAAGCGCAACCCGCCCAACTTATCCCCAAATTCTCGCCCGGATCTCCCTCTGAAGCACCGCCCCATCGTTCCGTCCGGTCATCAGCGCCGCGTCTCTGCGTCGCCGTGAGGGGGGTTCTACGGTTTGCCGCAGGAAGCCGCAAGGGCTTTTTTCA
>JALRHZ010000245.1 GCA_023259435.1 Paracoccaceae bacterium
ACTCCCCAATGACAGGAGTTTACAATCCTAGGACCGTCATCCTCCACGCGGCGTTGCACCATCAGGGTTGCCCCCATTGTGAATGATTCTCGACTGCTGCCACCCGTAGGTGTCTGGACCGTGTCTCAGTTCCAGTGTGACTGATCGTCCTCTCAGACCAGTTACCCGTCGTCGCCTTGGTGAGCCTTTACCTCACCAACTAGCTGATAGGCCGCGAGCCCATCCTTTAGCGACACCCGAAGGCATCCTTTACTCCGTAGAGACTATCAGGCATTAAACCCAGTTTCCCGGGACTATTCCTGTCTAAAGGGTAGGTTCTCACGTGTTACTCACCCGTCCGCCACTAAGAATTTAATTAGCAAGCTATTCAAATCCTTCGTTCGACTTGCATGTCTTATCCACGCCGCCAGCGTTCGTTCTGAGCCAGAATCAAACTCTCCGTAGAAATGTTTTGAATCTGACGTCTAAACATAAATTGCCACAACTTTCGTCGTGGCGCGCTTAGCTATCAAATTGACTTTGGTTTGGAAACCTCGCGGCTTCCCGGAAGGGCCTAAACAAGCCTACTCCCGTGACCCGCACCTTGATCTTCCCAAAGGAGAAGTCTCAAGACGCAGCACACAATATGATTTTTTGTCATTTTCTTTCCGCAGATCTGCCTCTCAGGATGAGCAGTGAATGCCGCTTTTGGCGCTCAGCTCACCTGTCAGGTGGAAGGATCTGCGAAACCCACGCTTTCAAAGAACTAGGGACCGGAAGACTAGGCAGGC
>JALRHZ010000246.1:0-246 GCA_023259435.1 Paracoccaceae bacterium
ATATTGCCCGCCGCGTTTGCTGGGGAATACGGGAAACCTGTCGGGATCAACCAGATCTGCGGGTTTGGCGCTGGTGCCTGCGGTGTATAGGGGGGGGTGTTCTAGAAGCCAGATCGCCTCGTCTGCGGTGCCGGCGGCAATATCTGCGGCGCGCTGCTCCATAAAGGCGCAGGCGTCTTGATATTCGACAAGCGAGTCAGAGATGATCCATTCCACCATGGCGCTGATCTATCCCATCGCGCAGGC
>JALRHZ010000246.1:256-757 GCA_023259435.1 Paracoccaceae bacterium
CCCAGATCGGCCGCGCCGCTGGCCACCTGTTCTGCCGCTGCGCGCCCGTGCAGCGGGTAATGCGTGCTTTCGGGGGTCATCGGGCCGATGTCGGCCACCTCATGGCCTTGGGCCGCGATATGGGCGGCAATTGCGCGGCGCAGATCAATGGCTGCGTGGTCGCTGGACAGGACGATGCGTTTCGGGGTGGTCATGGCCGGGCCTTTCGCTGGGTTTGCTGCCCTTTTGAAACCGTCGCGCGCCCGATGCAAAGGGTTTTCGCCCAATGCGCCGATTTTCCCCCTTCACATCGCCGCGCCGCTTCGCTAAACGGCGGCCTTACCAAGCCTATGGCAGTGCGGTCGTGGCGGAATTGGTAGACGCGCAGCGTTGAGGTCGCTGTTCCTTAACCGGAGTGGAAGTTCGAGTCTTCTCGACCGCACCATCACCTTCCTGCTTTTCGTTGCCGGGCATCCTTGCCCTGTCTGTGGCGTGGCGATATCCCCCGTGACATGGCGGCCG
>JALRHZ010000247.1 GCA_023259435.1 Paracoccaceae bacterium
TTGTCTAAGATTCCCCACTGCTGCCTCCCGTAGGAGTCTGGGCCGTGTCTCAGTCCCAGTGTGGCTGATCATCCTCTCAAACCAGCTATGGATCGTCGGCTTGGTAGGCCATTACCCCACCAACTACCTAATCCAACGCGGGCCAATCCAATGGCGATAAATCTTTCCCCCGTAGGGCACATACGGTATTACTCCCAGTTTCCCGAGGCTATTCCGTACCTTTGGGCATGTTCCCACGCGTTACTCACCCGTCCGCCACTAAGTCCGAAGACTTCGTTCGACTTGCATGTGTTAGGCCTGCCGCCAGCGTTCATTCTGAGCCAGGATCAAACTCTCAAGTTGAAATGCGTCTCCGCATATCCTTGACGTCGAACCTTCGCACATCTGCCTGTATCCGTCACAGATACAGGTCTTAACAATTCATGTGCTCATGTTTCACAAAGAAACAAGAACCCACAAACCGTGAAGCTTTCCCAGGTCATCGGTCAGAAACCTCTCGGTCCCCACCCTGCTGGGCAGATATGCTACGTGTTAGACGCCGATGCGCCCAAACCGCCCACATATCCCTTCATTCATCACATCTTCAAAGAGCATCGAGACAAAAATAACAAGAACCGCCAATCCCTTGGCGCATCCTGCAACCGTATCTCCAGAAGTTTCAGGCAACCTTTCGTCGCCCAACCCCGCTTCCAAACCGCGTCGCCGCGTCCCGTCCGCTTCGGTGAGGCGGTGTT
>JALRHZ010000248.1 GCA_023259435.1 Paracoccaceae bacterium
AGGTGCCGTGGTTCTACAACTACTCGGCTTCTGGTCAGATCAACGCACCAGAGCGCACTGTATTTGGCGTGCTCGTCACTGGTCCGAACACCGAAGCATGGGCAAAATACCTGATCTGCCTCGTCTTCGTAACGGCTGCTGGCATCATCGCACGCAACCTGACTCGTGGTTCGGTTGGTCGTAAGTGGATGGCGATCCGTGACATGGACATCGCGGCAGAGATCATCGGTGTGAACCCGTTGACTGCGAAACTCTCGGCCTTTGCTGTGTCGTCCTTCTTTATCGGCGTATCGGGCGCACTGTTCTTTGCAGTTTACCTCGGTGCGGTCGAAGTGGGCGAAGCCTTTGGCATCAACAAATCGTTCCTTGTCCTGTTCATGGTCATCATCGGTGGCTTGGGTAGCATCTTTGGGTCGTTCGCTGGCGCAGCCTTCCTTGTGCTGCTCCCTGTTGCGCTCAAAGTCGTTGGCGTGGACGTGCTGGGTTGGCCGACAGACATCGTGTCCCACTTGCAGCTCGTTATCGTGGGTGCCTTGATCGTGATCTTCTTGATCGCGGAACCGCACGGTCTCGCGCAGCTCTGGCGCGTTGCAAAAGAAAAACTGAGATTGTGGCCGTTCCCGTACTAGGATGACCACGTGCGGTGACGGGGGAAGGAGGAGCCCCCGCGCCCACTAAACGACCCGATAAATCGGGCACACTTAATCGGTAACCAACTTGGGAGGAAATAAC
>JALRHZ010000249.1 GCA_023259435.1 Paracoccaceae bacterium
ACCATCCGCACCACCTCGTTCGAGGCAGCGGCTGACGGCAACTCCGCACCTGTTGAAGCACTAGGCACCGCCGCCTCCACTGGTCTGTCGGAATGGGTTGAGGACAAAGTTGCAGCAAGCGACCGTCCAGAACTCACCTCGGCTAAGATCGTCGTATCGGGCGGCCGTGGCGTTGGCTCCGAAGAGGACTTCAAAATCATCGAAGCTCTCGCAGACAAGCTGGGCGCAGCTGTTGGCGCATCGCGCGCAGCGGTCGACTCTGGCTTTGCACCAAACGACTGGCAAGTTGGTCAGACTGGTAAGGTTGTGGCTCCAGAAGTCTACATCGCTTGCGGTATCTCGGGCGCGATCCAGCACCTTGCTGGTATGAAGGACTCGAAGATCATCGTCGCGATCAACAAAGACGAAGAAGCCCCGATCTTCCAAGTCGCAGACTTCGGCCTCGTCGCCGACCTCTTCGACGCAGTGCCGGAACTGACTGGCAAGGTCTGATCCTTCGGGACAAATGACGTAAAAACGGAACCCGCGCTTTTGGCGCGGGTTTTTTCATGGCCGATTGATCAACGGAACAATCTTCTGAGCCGCAATCGCATGGGCCCTGACAGGAAGACGTTCAGCAGCGGCGGGCATCTCGCCCTCTGGCACAATCAGCCCAGTGCACCCGTCAGAAACCATAGGTTCAACCTCAACAATCCCTTTCACCAGCGGCCTCAACACCTGAACCATT
>JALRHZ010000250.1 GCA_023259435.1 Paracoccaceae bacterium
CAGGGCACGGGCCACCAAAGCCACCCACACAGGCCCCGGCACAGCCCAAAGCGCCGCCATGCCCCCCGCGTAAAGCAACAGATCATACAATGAAACGGTCATATCCCATGTCCCATACCCCGTGCCCGGGGGCGCTTAACCCGCTTGCGGCGCCGATACCATGCGCAACTCTGACACGCCGCCAAGCTCGGCCATTTCCACATATTGCGCCCGCGCGCCCATGCCCTGAAACAGCTCGGGCCCCGTTCCTGTCATCCAGGCCTGCGCCCCCAGCGCGCAGATTTCATCATAAAGCGCCGCCCGCCGTGCCGCATCCAAATGCGCGCCCACCTCATCTAACAACACCAGCGGTGGCGCGCCCAGATCCGCCGCCAAGGCCCGCGCATTGGCCAAGATCAACGACACCAACAGCGCTTTTTGCTCGCCAGTCGAACAGTCTTTCGCCGCCACCCCCTTGGCCGCATACACGGCGTGCAAATCTGTGCGATGCGGCCCCACCAAACTGCGCCCCGCCGCCATATCCCGAAACCGGCTTTCGCCAAAGGCGGCCAGCAAATCGGCCTCGGTGCTGGCCTGCGCCCCTTCTGCCTGGATGATCTCAAGATGCGCCGCGGGAAAGGCCGTCTCGGCGCCCTCTTGCGCCGCCAGCAGCCGCGCCAGCGCAGCTGCGCGGTTTTGCGCCATCTGGGCACCTGCGCGCGCCATCTGTCGCTCTAGCGCCAGGTAC
>JALRHZ010000024.1 GCA_023259435.1 Paracoccaceae bacterium
ACGCCGAAGAAGCGGTTAAGATTTCCAACGAAATCGGATACCCCGTGATGATCAAAGCCTCGGCCGGTGGTGGCGGCAAGGGCATGCGTATCGCATGGAACGATACCGAAGCCCGCGAAGGGTTCCAATCGTCGAAAAACGAAGCGGCCAACAGCTTTGGCGATGACCGTATCTTTATCGAAAAATTTGTCACCCAACCGCGTCACATCGAAATTCAGGTTTTGGCTGATGCGCATGGAAATTGTATTTACCTAAACGAACGCGAATGTTCGATCCAACGCCGCAACCAAAAAGTGGTCGAAGAGGCGCCAAGCCCATTTTTGGACGCGGCGACACGTAAAGCCATGGGCGAACAATCCTGTGCGCTGGCCAAAGCGGTGGGATATGCATCTGCGGGTACAGTTGAATTCATCGTGGACGGGGATCGCAATTTCTATTTCCTAGAAATGAACACCCGTTTGCAGGTGGAACACCCTGTCACCGAATTGATCACCGGTGTTGATCTGGTCGAACAAATGATCCGCGTTGCCAATGGCGAACCGCTTTCGATCACCCAAGACGATGTGAAAATCAACGGCTGGGCCATTGAAAACCGCCTCTATGCCGAGGATCCTTATCGTGGGTTCTTGCCGTCGATTGGGCGTCTCACCCGCTATCGTCCACCTGAGGAATTCGCCTCTGAGACCCATGTTGTGCGCAACGATACAGGTGTATTCGAGGGCGGTGAGATCAGCATGTATTACGACCCGATGATCGCGAAACTCTGCACATGGGCCCCAACACGTCTTGAGGCGATTGAACATATGCGTAATGCGCTTGACGGGTTCGAGGTTGAAGGGATTGGTCACAACTTGCCGTTCCTCTCCGCCGTGATGGATCACCCGAAATTCGTCTCGGGTGATATGACAACCGCCTTTATCGAGGAAGAATATCCCGAAGGGTTCAATGGCGTCGAGCTGGACAATGATGCCTTGCGCCGGATTGCAGCGTCCTGTGCCGCGATGAACCGCGTGGCCGAAATTCGCCGCACCAAAATTTCGGGCCGCATGGACAATCATGAACGTCGCGTCGGTGATGAGTGGGTTGTCTCGCTTCAGGGACAGTCGTTCCCCGTGACAATCGCCGCGGATCAAGGTGGATCAACGGTATCGTTTGAAGACGGCGCCGCCCTTCGTGTCGAGGGGGATTGGACACCGGGTGATCAACTGGCCACAATGTCTGTGGACGGCACCTCTTTGGTGATGAAGGTTGGCAAAGTCAGTGGGGGCTTCCGTATCCGCAGTCGTGGCGCAGACCTTAAGGTTCACGTCCGCAGCCCGCGTCAGGCCGAATTGGCAAGCCTGATGATCGAGAAAACGCCACCGGACACATCCAAAATGTTGCTGTGCCCAATGCCCGGATTGATCGTCAAAGTCGACGTCGAAGTCGGCCAAGAGGTCCAAGAAGGTCAGGCGCTTTGCACTGTTGAGGCGATGAAGATGGAAAACATCCTACGCGCCGAGCGCAAAGGGGTTGTGTCCAAGATCAACGCGGCGGCAGGTGACAGCCTTGCGGTTGACGATGTGATCATGGAGTTTGAATAAGCTTCTATGTTGACCATTGTGGTCATATGCGCTGTGGCGGTTTTGGTATTGGGGCTGGGGCCAGTGGTCCTTGGTCGCGACGCTCAAATCGCCCAGCGTGTTATCTTGCGTTTTGTGTTCACAATCGCCATTCCCTTATGCGTTATTTTTGGGATTGGCCTTTATGCGGCTGAATGGCTTTTAGATATTCAAACCCCAGTTTGGCCCGCATTGATCGGGGGTTTGGTCATTGCGGCGGGGTGGTTGACCACCGCTGTTTTCAATGAGTTGGCACGCAACCGCGACAAAGAAGAGCGCCTGCGCGATCATCACAAAGCGTTATATGCCGAAATTCAAGATACCTTATCGGCCTATTATGGCGAAGGAGAGGCCACCCCGCACGCCCAAAAGATCATTGATAAAATGTCAGCTGATCCTAAGTTCGTGCCCTTTATCCCTAAGGAAAATCGTGATCGTGTGTTCACAGCATTGGTGGCAGACATCCACGTTTTGCCGCGTCAGACGATCAATCCGATTGTGGCCTATTATTCGGTTATTTCGTCAATTGCGGCTTTGGCAAATGATATGCGGGGCGAAAGGTTTCAAACACTTGAACAAGACCGCCGGATTGCGATGTATCGCAACTATATTCAAATGCGCGAGCGCGCCTATAGCTATGGGCGAAACACGTTGAAGGTCATAGATGCCTATGCCGAAGGCGGCCCAAAGGCCGCACAGGCAAAGTTGGATATCCTTAGTACCCCGGTAATGGGCCAGACCGGCCCGGTGCAGGGAAAGGTGTAAGCGGTATGTCGTCGTCTCTGTCCATACGTGCCCTTTCTGTACATCACAGTGTGTGTTGTACGAACAACATATCAATTCAAGTCGCCTTTTTCAAGGCACGTCAGTTTTTGGATGACTGGATCTCGCGTTGCCGCATTGGCATTTTGTCGATCACACGGCCCAATTCCCGCGTGTCCCACGGAAAGGGCTTGCGCAATTTCACTTCGCCGTCTTTGCCGATCAATACCAGTGAAAAATCCCGCGGCCGCAAAGTTGTTCGTATGGATGAGGACATGGCTGGGTTCGTGTCGGTCAAGACGACGATATCCCGCTCGATTAACGCCTCGGTATCGGCCTGCAAAAGCTCCATCTGGTCTTGGAACCTTGGGTCAAGCGGGGAATTGGCGAAAACCACAATGGGACGATGCGTCCAAGCGAAAGCCTCAAGAGAGACATCTGGTGTGACCTCGATAAATAGGTCTTTAGAGGTGTCGTCCTGCGCCACGCCCTGTCCGGCTGTGATGATGCCAAAAGCAAAACCCGCAATCCATTTTTTCATACTGCATCCCTTTTTGGCGATGTACCTGCCTAGAACATATAGGTTGTTTAAGGCCAAAGACACAGGGGCCAAAGCCCAATTTTCCGCATCTTTTCGCGGGGATTCAGAAATTCAAAGGAGAGTTTTATGACACAAGACAAAGCCGCTTGGCGTGCGATGGCCGAAAAAGAGCTGCGCGGACGTCCAGTTGAGGACCTGACGTGGAACACGCTAGAAGGCATTGATGTCCAGCCTGTTTATACCGCACAGGATATCGAGAACCTTCCGCATATGGGCACCCTTCCGGGGCACGAGCCTTTTACACGCGGGGTCAAGGCCACAATGTACGCAGGCCGCCCGTGGACAATCCGTCAATATGCGGGCTTTTCAACCGCCGAGGAATCCAACGCCTTTTACCGCAAAGCACTTGCCGCTGGACAGCAAGGTGTCTCAGTTGCCTTTGATTTGGCGACACACCGCGGTTACGACAGTGACCATGAACGCGTAGAAGGGGATGTGGGCAAGGCCGGCGTTGCCATCGATAGCGTTGAAGATATGAAGATCCTGTTTGATGGCATTCCATTGGATAAGGTCTCGGTCTCAATGACCATGAACGGGGCGGTGATCCCGATCCTTGCGAACTTTATCGTAACAGGCGAAGAACAAGGCCATGATCGCTCGGTCCTGTCTGGCACGATCCAGAACGACATTCTAAAAGAATTCATGGTGCGCAACACCTATATCTATCCACCCGAGCCTTCGATGCGGATTATTGCGGACATCATCGAATATACGTCAAATGAAATGCCAAAGTTCAACTCGATCTCGATTTCGGGCTATCACATGCAAGAAGCGGGCGCGAACTTGGTTCAGGAATTGGCCTATACTCTGGCGGACGGAAAAGAATATGTCCAAACCGCCATGGCGCGCGGCATGGATATCGACAAATTCGCCGGACGCTTGTCATTTTTCTTTGCGATCGGCACGAATTTTTTCATGGAAGCCGCGAAACTGCGGGCCGCACGCCTTCTTTGGCATCGCATCATGGATGACTTGGGCGCAAAAGATCCACGGTCGAAAATGCTGCGAACACATTGTCAAACCTCTGGTGTCTCTTTGCAAGAACAAGATCCATATAACAACGTGATCCGTACCGCATATGAGGCGATGTCAGCGGTGTTGGGGGGCACGCAGTCCCTGCATACCAATGCGTTGGACGAAGCGATCGCTTTGCCCACCGAATTCTCGGCGCGTATCGCCCGCAACACGCAATTGATTTTGCAAGAAGAAACCGGCGTGACCAATGTCGTGGATCCTCTGGCGGGCTCTTACTATGTTGAAAAGCTCACCGCTGATTTGGCTGATGCCGCGTGGAAGTTGATCGAAGAAGTCGACGAGATGGGCGGTATGACCAAGGCCGTGGCCTCGGGCATGCCGAAACTGCGGATCGAGGAAACCGCCGCACGCCGTCAGGCGGATATTGACCGTGGCGATCAGGTGATTGTCGGCACGAACAAATACCGTTTGGAAAAAGAAGAAGAGATCGACATTTTGGATGTGGACAACGTGGCAGTCCGTGACGCCCAGGTTGCACGTCTCAAACAGATCCGGTCCGAGCGAGATGATGGCGCATGTGAACGCGCATTGGAAGAGCTGACACGCCGCGCCAATGAGGGCGGAAACTTACTTGAAGCTGCTGTAGACGCAGCGCGCGCGCGCGCCAGCGTAGGAGAAATTTCTTTGGCTATGGAAAAAGTATTCGGGCGTCACCGCGCCGAGGTAAAAACTTTGGCAGGCGTATATGGAGCGGCCTACGAAGGGGACGAGGGCTTTGCGCAAATTCAAAAGGATGTCGAAGCCTTCGCCGAAGATGAGGGTCGTCGTCCGCGGATGCTTGTGGTGAAAATGGGTCAAGATGGTCATGACCGTGGTGCAAAAGTGATCGCTACGGCTTTTGCGGACATCGGCTTTGACGTGGATGTAGGGCCTTTGTTCCAAACACCCGCCGAGGCTGCACAGGATGCGGTGGATAATGATGTTCATGTCATAGGAATTTCGTCCCAAGCCGCAGGTCACAAAACCCTTGCGCCGCAACTGATCAAGGCACTTAAGGAAAATGATGCCGAGGATATCTTAGTGATTTGTGGCGGCGTTATTCCGCAACAGGACTATGAGTTCCTAAAAAAGGCGGGTGTAAAAGCTATTTTCGGGCCTGGAACAAATATCCCAAAAGCAGCGGCAGAAATATTAAACCTTATCCGCGCTGCGCGCGCTTAATTCTTGGCCCCCTCTGGGGGCCTATTGAGTATTTGACTTTCAAAGAAATATAAAACGCACTGGTGAAGGCGCTCGTCCCGCACCAGTGCGCCACTTCTTCGATAACGGTCATCGGCTCTCCAGCCTGTACCGTGAGGCCAGTGTTGGCCCAAGAGTATTAAAAATACCTAAATGCTTCTTTGATAAAGAAATACTCAAATAAAAAAGGCCGCTCACGAAGAGCGGCCCTTGCTGTTTTAAGTGCTGCTTAGCTTTCGGCTTCGGCCTCTGCGGCGGGCGCGAGCATTAGAACAACATATCCAATCACACCTGATACCAACGATCCTGACAGAACGCCGAGGCGGACCGCGTTCATCAAGTCCGGATCGCTAAAGCTTAGGCCTCCAATGAACAAGGACATCGTAAACCCGATCCCGGCCAAGCAGGCAACGCCATAGATGTGCGACCAACCTGCGCCATGTGGCATCTGGGCAATTCCTAATTTTACCATGATCCATGTGACCCCGAAGACACCGATTTGTTTCCCAAGGGTTAGGCCGGCGGCAATACCAAGGGGAACAGGTGCAAAGAGGTCGCTGAATTGGATGCCTGTCAATACGACGCCCGCGTTTGCAAAGGCAAAGATGGGGATGATCAGATACAGAACATAGGGTGTCAAAGCATGCTCTAGGCTGTGAAGCGGGGATTTGCCCCAACGGTCAACAAGTGGAATGCAAAGTGCTGTGATCACACCGGCCAAGGTCGCATGCACGCCTGACTTTAGAACAAAGAACCACATTACAACACCCAACAAGATCGCAGGCGCAATTCGATGTGCACCTTTGATGTTAAGCCAGATGAGGCCAGCAAGTGGGATCAATGCCAAGAACAAGAAGTCTACTTT
Organism: Paracoccaceae bacterium; assembly: GCA_023259435.1. GTDB lineage: Bacteria > Pseudomonadota > Alphaproteobacteria > Rhodobacterales > Rhodobacteraceae > JALRHZ01. The sequence continues at coordinate 6,044 of JALRHZ010000024.1, forward strand.
GAGCTCGCTTGTGTAAAAGAGCGCGATGATAATGATTGCGCCGATGTCATCCAAAATTGCCAAAGTTAACAGAAAGACTTTGAGCGATGTAGGCGCGCGCGCACCGACAAGCGCCAATATGCCAAGAGCAAAGGCAATGTCGGTCGCGGCTGGGATGGCCCATCCGCCAAGGGTTTCGGGTGAGCCCCAGTTTAGGGATGCATAAATCAACGCGGGGACAATCATCCCTCCAACCGCTGCCATGCCGGGAAGCAAGATATCGCGTGGGTTTTTCAGTTTCCCCTCAAGCATTTCGCGCTTCAATTCGAGGCCGATCAAAAAGAAAAAGATCGCCATTAGCCCGTCGTTGATCCAAAGGATCAGAGGTTTTGATAGGCCTTCTCCGTTGAGTGTCACCGAGAATTTCGCATCCAAGATGCTAGTGTAAACGCTGGATAGGCTGGAGTTTGCAATGAGCATCGCTGCGATGGCGGATGCCATAAGCAGGATACCTCCAGAAGCGTCATGCTTGAAAAAACGTTCTACGCTGCGCAATAACATGTTGGATCCTTTAATTGATTATTTTTGTCAGACATGGCCATTTTTGAAAAAAACTCAAGTAAAAGTTTTGAAAATGAGACAAAAATGCACAGGTTTTACGGTATTTTCGGTAGATGGGAATTTCGCACTTAAACTGTGCGGCATTTGTTCGTTAGTCGACGGTATGATGTATCTTGATCACTTTGCGATATCCGCGTCTTCGCTTTCTCTAGGCCAAGACTATGTTGAAACTGAGTTGGGTGTTTCCTTAGCCCCTGGCGGATCACATGCGCTTTTTGGTACGCATAATATGCTTTTGCGCTTAGGTGATGTCTATCTTGAAGTGATTGCACCTGATCCGGATGCCGCGCCACCATCGCGGCCGCGTTGGTTTGGCCTTGATGAGTTTCACGGCAGGCCACGGATTACGAATTGGATTTGTCGCACCGATAGGCCGAGCCGGTGTCTTGGGCGCATGTTGCCAGGGACGGGTGAAATGGTTGAGGTTTCGCGCGATGATCTCACATGGGAGATTACAGTATCGCCACAAGGCACATTGCCCTTGTCTGGTTTCGCGCCTGCAATCATAAATTGGCGGGGCGCACCCTCTGCCGCAGAGCGATTACCCGATACCGGCTGCCGGTTGAAAAAGTTGATTATTAAAACACCGCATGCAATTACATTGCGTTCTACCTTATCTTTATTATTCTCTGATCGCAGAGTGGAAATAAAAGGTGCGGAGGTGGCGTCATATCAGGCAATCATAGAGACACCGTCGGGCGAGAGAACACTTGGGTAATTCGTCCCGCAGAGGTGCAAGATGCGGCTCAGATTGCAAAAATCTGGGCGCCGGTTATTCAAAATACTCTGATCACATTTAACAGTGTTGTAAAAAGCTCTGATGAGGTTGCGTGCATGATTGGGCATGCATGGGATGTCGGGCATGGCTTTTGGGTGGCGCAAGAGTTGGGGAGAGATCCGCAGAAATTGGGCGGCTTTGTCACCTATGGGCAATTTCGAAATGGGATTGGCTATGCGCGCACAATGGAACACACCATAATTGTTGATGAAAGCACGCGAGGTCATGGTTTGGGAATGCAGTTGATCGAGACAGCAATTGACCATGCGCGCCGTGCAAGTGTGCATAGCATGTGGGCCGGTGTCAGTGCGGAGAACCCCGCAGGTGTCGCGTTTCATTCCCGCGCTGGTTTTGAGACGGTTGCACGGCTACCACAGGTTGGCCGCAAGTTTGATCAATGGCTCGACTTGATCTTGATGCAAAAAATCCTGAAACCCTCCTGACAATCTAATTTAACCAAGTTAGACATAGAGGCGTAAGGAAGCATGATGTCGATTTGGTCCAAAATTAAAGAAGCTCTCAGCGCTCTGTCCAGTGGAGAGGGTCTTGCCTCTGTTTTTGAACGGTTGACGCAGCCGCCTGAAAAAACCGTGGCTTTTACCATTGCTGTCATTGCCCTTGGCGCAAAGATGGCAAAGGCAGATGGCCAAGTCACCCGTGACGAAGTATTGGCCTTTCGGCAGGTCTTTCAAATCCCAAGATCCGAAGAGCATCACGCCGCACGGGTGTTCGATTTGGCGCGCAAGGACGTGTCCGGCTACGAGGTTTATGCCAGTCGTATTGCACGTATGTTTGGTGCGGGGTCTGAGACACTTAATGATCTATTAGAGGGCTTATTTCATATCGCGCTTGCCGATGGGTTTTATCACCCAAATGAAAACGCGTTTCTGCAGCAAGTCTCGGAAATTTTTGGTATTTCGGACGTCCAATTCCGCGCATTGAGAGCGCGGCATGTGCCTGACCAAGTTCCAGACCCCTATACTGTTTTAGGGGTAAGCCAAGAAATGCCGCTTGAGGATATCAAAAAAGTCTGGCGTGGATTGGTGCGCGAGTGTCATCCGGATCGAATGATTGCGCGGGGTGTCCCTGAGGAGGCGATCAAAATGGCCCAAAACAGATTGATCCGCATTAATAATGCTTATGATGAAATCTTGGGCAGTCGCGGTTAAATGCGACTTGGGACCTATAACATTGAATGGTTCAATGCGCTTTTCGATGGGTCCGGCAAATTGTGGAACGATGATGAATGGTCAGCGCGCTTTAACGTCACCCGCGCCGCCCAATCGCAGGCTATTGCCGAGGTTGTGACCCATCTAGGGTGTGATGGGCTGCTGATTGTCGAGGCTCCGGACCATCGCGAGACGCAAAGCACGGCGGTTGCACTGGAACGGTTTGCGGACATCTACGGACTGTGCACGAATAAGGCCCTTATTGGGTTTTCCAATGACACCCAGCAAGAGATTGCATTCTTGTATGATCCTTTGGTTCTAAGTGTGCGTCATGTGCCACATTCGTCAGACGCTGCACCGCGGTTTGATCAAGAGTTTGAAACAGATTTGGATATAGACGGACAGGGCGATCCTGTTGTCTTTTCGAAACCACCCCTAGAGATTGAGGTGACGCATGTGTCTGGGCGTGTTGTCCATATCATTGGCGTTCACATGAAATCCAAAGCGCCGCATGGGGCAAAGTCGCGTGAAGAGGTTATTCGCATTTCTATTGCGAACCGCCGTAAACAATTGGCCCAAGCGGTCTAGGTGCGTCGCCGGATAAGCGAGATGATTGCGCAGGGCAAATCGGTTATTGTGTTGGGGGATCTCAATGATGGCCCTGGACTGGATGAGTATGAACACCTGTTCGGCCGATCGTCGATTGAGATCGTGATGGGGCAAGAGCTTGATCCTGAGGCCCATCTCTTTGACCCGCACGCCGAGCGTGCCCTGCGCGCGCCTCTCTTGGATCAAGTGTCGTCTGCGCGGTTTTACCAAAAACATGAAAAGCGGTATCTTGAGGCGCTTTTGGATTATATCTTTGTGACGCATGATCTGCGGAAATTTGCTCATAATTGGACAATTTGGCATCCGTTTGACCATCCTGCGTGTTGGTCTGATAGAGATTTACAAAACGCTCTTCTAACTGCTTCGGATCATTTCCCGGTGACCTTGGATTTGCGGTTTGAGTAAGGATAGTGGGCCAAGGCATGTCTTTGAAATTAAATCTATACGCTGCTATACTTGTTGGTACGTTCGGCACAGCGGGGGCTGCGCAAGATGCCGATAGTTCGCCATTGGATAACCTTCTAAGAGAGCTTTTCAACGAAGCGGTTCCTTTGATGGATCAATTTGGCAAAGAGATAGAAGGCGATCTACGAGAAGGGTTAGATGCGATTCTTCCATTTGCCCTACGCCTGCGTGATATGGTTGATGACTTTGGGGCGTATAACATGCCAGAAGTCCTTCCGAATGGTGACATCATAATTCGTCGTAAACCAACGCAGCAGGATCCGGCCGATTCGGAAAAAGATCAAAATCCAGCCATCGAATTATGACCATTTGCATGGGATTGTTTGCTATCTTGAAACAATCATAGAGATATAATCTTCCAAAAATAGGGACTGTTTCCAAAAAGTAAGTAATTTACCATAAATTAATACCTATGGCTCGTTGTTTAATCCTATGGTATTAATTCCCTAAATTGAAAAGGGAACCGTTATGATTGCATTACTCTTTATTCTACCCATCTTATTAGGGTACGGCGTTCTTGAGGCGACTGGCGTATTTGACAGCTCGTCCTCTGAAGATATTCCAGCTGACGAAATTGACTTTATCAAAGGCACAAAAGGGGATGACCTGTTAAACGGCACTGGGGGCGAAGATATCATTATCGGCAACGATGGAAATGATACCATGGATGGCCAAGGTGGTGCGGACGTCATTTATGGTCGTTGGGGCGCCGATGAAATTTCGGGTGGTACCGGCGTTGATTATATCCATGCGGGATACGGATCAGACTTGGCCAATGGCAACGATGGCGCTGATTTGATGACAGGCGGTGGCGGTGCTGACACGCTGTATGGCGGAGATAGCGGCGACATCGTTTTGGGCTCGACTGGCAATGATGAAGTGTATGGCAACCGCGGCGATGATATCGTTACTGGTGGCGGCGGAAGTGATATCGTGTCCGGCGGCATGGGGGACGATCTGGTTTCAGGATCAACCCACAACTATACCAACACAACTGCGGATTACACGCCAGAATATATCGCGGCCATGGCTCTTGCCCGTGAACTTTATCCTGACGCGACTTTGGAAGAGTTGCATGCCTCTCCTGAACTCGAGGGCATTGATCTGACCTTCCTCGAGTCAGACGGCGTTGCTGATGGCGCAGACAGTCTGTGGGCTGGTCCGGGCAATGATACCCTGTTGATTGGGGATGGTGATGAAGCGGTCGGTGGCATTGGATCAGATACATTCATCATGTACGGGACTGGTGCAGACGGGACCTCTTTGATCAAAGACTTCGATCCTGAAGAGGAAGACGTCCTTCAAATTTATGTTGTCGGTGCAACTGCCGAAACTGCGCCTGAGGTCTCGATTGCTGCTGATAATGGAAATGCGATCATTTCTGTCGGTGACACACAGGTTGCAATCGTAGAGGGCGGCGAAGGGAAAATCACATCTGAGGCCATCCAGCTCTTGTTCAGCTAAACGGTGGGTTCATCGTGAGTTGTAAAGCCCTGCACGTGTTGTGCGGGGCTTTATTGGTTTTGGACCTGCGACGTCGCAGATAGTGCTGTCGCTAATGACGCAAAGCGCGCCTCGGCAACTTCTCCGAATAGAATTTGACTGGTGCGTGATAACAGCAAGGATATGTTACGTGTGTCAGGGTCCCATTCGAGGCGGGCTGCGTCCTTTGTGTCGGTCGCCCATAACATCGCCCCAAGTCGCATAGCGCGCCCAAGGATCTCTGCCTGAAATAATTGCTCATCGCTGAGCAAACGAGACACGTCTTCAAAGCGATCTGTCAGGCCTTTGCTTCGATATCGATGCATCATCGAGAGGCCGACAAAGACGCGCTCATCATGTGACAGGCCCGAGAGGCTTGATCTTGTGATTGAATCGAAACACACTTCCGGACGGAATTCGGGGAGAGCGCGCCAATTTACATCGTGCAAATGACACGCGGCGCGCACCAATCGTTCTTGGCTACGCGGCATGTCGGGGAACAAGGGGCTTACGAAACGGAATAGGATTTTTCCAAACCCCGGGGATCTCGCATCTTTTTGCTCATTGAATTTGGCCCCCTCTAACAACGGGTCTCGGTCACGAAGCTTTTGAGGCATCTGTTCATACAATAGCCCCTCTCGTATACCAAAACTTGAAACGGCAAGGGTCTCGGGCGAAAATGTCTGTGTCAGTTTTGCAAGAACCTCTGTGGCCAATGGGACCAAATCCATACGGGCCTGCGAGACCCCTGCAAGCTTGCGAAGCTCTTCTGGATGAGAGACATTGATATAATCGATCGTCTTTTCCAAATTTTCCGGCGTGATCGCGTATTCATGCAGAACCTGCAACGGATAGGCGCGTCGCTCCATGTCAATACTTGCGATTGCGCGCCATGATCCACCAACTAGAAAAATTGTCTTATGCTGTGCACCGACTTGCTTTGCGAGTTTGTCAAATGTCTTTGCAATAAACTTGGACCGCTTTTGAGGATCTTGGATTTCCATAAGCTTTAGCGGACCAAGATCTGATGTGACGCGCTTGCCAATTTGGCCGTTTGAAATAACGGCCAATTCCATAGAAGAGCCACCAATATCGCACATCAAACCTTCGGCTTGGGGCCATCCCAACAGCACACCTTGGGCGGAAAGACGGGCTTCTTCTAGGCCATCAATGACCGAAATCCGTTGGCCGGTTTTTTCAAGGACTTCGCGCACAAAATCTGGGCCGTCCTCGGCATCGCGCACCGCCGCTGTGGCGACTGCAAATATCTTTGGAATGTCCATATTTTGTGCCAAGACCTGAAATCGCGCAATGGCCTTGAGGGCGCGGATGCGACCTTGGGGATTCAGTTTGCCGGTACTGCTCAGGCCTGCACCTAAGGCGCACATGACCTTTTCGTTAAAGAAATATGCAGGCGAACGCGCAGCGCCGTCAAAGACAACAAGTCGCACAGAGTTGGACCCTACATCCAGAACTGCCACCTTTTTCAGGTGGCGCACATCCGGGTCATTGAACAATGGACGGTCAAACGGATCATAATCGGGAAACGATAAGTGCACCTGTCCTGCCTTTGTTGTTTCGAGATAAGCTTTGCGCGCTCTATCGGGTGGGGTCAACGATTCATTCCAGATTGATAAAAAGGCGCGACACAAAGGCACGGGTGATCGGTCGTTTTTGTTCCAAAGCTAACCGATCAATATCGCGAACAATGGACCGCGCTGCCTCATACGACCGATCAATTCGGGTCACCAAAAAGGATAAGACATCTGGTGTGGGTACCAATTGCCTATCTGCGAAAAGCTTGGCGAGTAAAGACAAAAACAGCTGATCATCTGGTTCCTCAAGGTGTGCGGTACGCGCGCCCTGAATTCGTGAGAGCAGGTCAGGCAGGGTAATGCCCCATATCTGTGGGCGCCCCGTTCCGGTCATCAGCAAAGGCGCACCTTGGCTTTGCATGATGTTGTGCAAATGAAAGAGCGCCGTTTGTGCCTCTGGATGATCTGTAATTAGGTGCAAGTCTTCGACTGCGACGGCTGCTTGACCCAATTTTGAAATATCAGTTTCGGCCAACTCAACGCCTGATACAATCTGTGCCCCAGATTGTGCCGCCCACACATGCGTTAAATGGGTTTTTCCGCATCCTGTTGGACCGTATAGGACATGCTTAGACTGGGGCCAGTTGGGCCAGTCTTCTATCAACGCAAGCGCCATGGCATTGCTTGGGGACACGAAATAGTCGCCACGATCCAAGCTAGGCCGAACGGGCAAATCAAAGGCAAGTTGTTGGCTCATTCTTCGGTGTTTTGTCCTATTAGGCCTTGATACAAAAGGCTAAATCTATATTGGTCGGCGAAAAACCGTGCCAAAACCCCGAGCACGGCGGCAAGCGGAACAGCAATCAGCATTCCAATAAACCCAAAGATACCTCCAAAGACGGACAAGGCCAACAATAACCAAACCGGATGCAACCCAACCGAGTTTCCCACCAATTTTGGGGTAAGGACATTTCCTTCTAGGACTTGGCCGATTACAAAAATACCAGCCACCAGACCCAAAGAGGCCCAGTCGCCCCAAAACTGGAATAGTCCTAGTCCGATGGCGAGCGCACCTCCAAAAAGTGCACCGATATAAGGGATAAAGGTGATCAGACCAGCAATGAGACCCACGACAAGACCGTATTCAAGGCCCACCAACATCAATGCGATTGCGTAATATCCGCCCAAGACAATACACACTGTTCCCATACCTCTGACAAAGGCCGACAAAGTGTCGTCAACTTGCTTTGCTAGCATGCGAATGGTGGGGGCATGATCGCGCGGTAAAAGTTGATCGATACGGGCGATCATGTTGTCCCAATCCAGCAACATATAAACCGCGACAACGGGCACAATGACAAACAAAACGACAATATTTATGACCGAAGAAGCCGAGGCCACAATCGCGTCTAGCACCGTTTTGCCGAATGTCTGGAACAATTCTCTCCCATTCTGTGTCACGAAATTCGAAAGGCTTTCGGCAATCGCCCCAAGGTTTATGCGATCCGCCAAAAAGCTGGGCAATGCGCCGGAGAGATCTGTGTTAATTTGATTTAGGCGGTCTGGGTCAAGTTGGAAATTCGCAAGGTTCGCGGCTTGTTGCAAGACCGTCGCAAAGAACAGCAACGCCACAGGAAGAAAGATCAACAAACAGCATACGGTGATAATTCCCGTCGCCGTTGATCGCGACACCCCACGGGCCTCAAGACGATCTGCGAGAGGATCCAGAAAATACGCAATGGCTGCCCCAATCACAAAGGGCAACAGGACGTTGCCCAGAAACCAAAGCACCGCCACAAAGACCACGGTTGCAATGCCCCAATAGGTCAATTGTGTTCTGACTGGTAAAGCCATGTCATATCTCCCTTAATCTAACCATCACATCGACCATGAGCCGCATAATTTCAAGGGCAAACGTTGAATAGTTTGCTTGTATTGCTGCCTCTGGCAGGATAATCAAAGCCGAAATTTAACTCTATCCGAGGTTCATTATGCGACTGTCACGGTACTTCCTACCCGTTTTGAAAGAAACCCCTGCCGAGGCGCAAATCGTGAGCCACCGTCTCATGTTGCGCGCGGGTATGATCAAACAATCCGCCGCAGGAATTTATTCGTGGTTGCCGATGGGGTTCAAAGTGCTGCGCAAGTTGGAAAACATTGTCCACGAAGAGCAAATTCGCGCTGGTCACATTCCTGTCCAAATGCCGATCCTACAATCTGCGGATCTGTGGCGTGAAAGCGGACGGTATGACGCCTATGGGGATGAAATGCTGCGTATGAAAGACCGTCATGGTCGGGATATGTTGTATACCCCAACAGCCGAGGAAATGGTCACTGATATCTTCCGCTCGCATGTTGGAAGCTACAAAGACCTTCCTATGACCTTGTATCAAATTCAGTGGAAGTTCCGTGACGAAGTGCGTCCACGCTTTGGCGTGATGCGTGGCCGCGAGTTTTATATGAAAGACGGCTATAACTTTGACTTGACCAAAGAAGATGCGTTGCACGCGTATAACCGTCATTTGGTCAGCTATCTACGCACTTATGAACGCATGGGGCTTCAGGCCATTCCAATGCGCGCCGACAGTGGCCCGATTGGGGGCGATGACACACATGAATTCCTAGTGCTCGCAGAGACAGGTGAATCCGAGGTGTTCTATGATAGCAAGGTTACGGATCTGACATTTGGGGATCGTGAAATTGACTATGATGATCACGCGGCCTGTCAGGCGGTTTTGGATGAATTTACATCGCTCTACGCCCGAACAGATGAAACGCATGATGCGGCCTTGTTCGAGGCCATTCCGCAAGAGCGTCGTCGCGTGGCACGTGGGATCGAAGTGGGCCAGATTTTCTATTTTGGAACCAAGTATTCCGAAGCAATGGGCGCGACTGTGGTCAATGATAAAGGCGAACACGTGCCTGTGCATATGGGCTCGCACGGGATTGGGGTTAGCCGCCTTTTGGGGGCGATCATTGAGGCAAGCCATGATGACAATGGCATCATTTGGCCGGAGGGCGTCACACCTTTCCATTGTGGGATTGTCAACCTAAAGCAGGGCGACGCCGAGGCGGATGCTGCTTGTGACGCGCTGTATGCATCGTTGACAGCGGTAGGCCTAGAGCCTTTGTACGATGACCGCAAAGAACGCGCGGGTGGTAAGTTTGCGACTATGGATTTGATCGGCCTGCCTTGGCGGATCACAGTTGGACCGCGTGGTTTGAAAAATGGTGTGGTCGAATTGACCAGCCGCAAGTCAGGCGAAAGCGAAGAAATGACCCCAGAGCAAGCGGTCGAGCGCATCGTTCAGATCTATGCAAAACACCGTGTTGTTGGGCTATAAGCCCGCAAGTAATTGCGAGAAATAGGGGGCTGCGGCCCCCTTTTTTGTGCCTGCTCTTGCTAGGTTTGGTAATCGTCAGCTTGATATAATTGCAAAACCTCTAGGGGCACGACATCCAGTGTCCGCATATGCGTTGCTGCGAGGTCTACTTTTGGCGCGCAACCCTCGTCATGGGCCTGTAGAAAACGCGATGCGCAGAGACACCATTTGTCCCCAGCCTTTAGGCCTGGGAACATAAAATCGGGCCTTGGGGTCGTTAGGTCATTGCCAAGATATTTGGAAAAGGCCAGAAACTCATCCGTCATAATTGCGCATACTGTATGCTGTCCTACGTCTTGGGCGCAGGTGTTACAGTGACCGTCTCGAAAGTAGCCAGTCAATGGTTCTAACGAGCACGGCTCAAGCGGTTTACCCAATACATTAACGGCAGGATCTTTGCGCATAATCTTTAACCTTTAACCACTGTGTACCAATGGTCTAATTACTTGTGATTGAAATTTATTACATCTGTCTTTGTGGATAGGCTAATAACCCAGACAGGATAGAGTATCTATAACTGTTTTGTTCAGCTCGGTCTAAATTTGTCGACCAAGCGTTCTAATGGGCTGCGTTTATCTTCTTCAGCCGGCGCCACTGTTTTTGGTGCGGCTGGCTTTGGAGGTGACGGTTTCTCGGGTTTGGGCCGTTCAAGGGCCACCGCATTCATGAATTGGGCTGCGTCTCCTTTGGCCAATGCGTCGAACCCCTTGGCGATACCGCGCAGGACGTCATCTAGCCAGGCCTGATCTGACTTGGAAAAGTCACCTAATACATAGCTTGCAACCTTATCCTTGTGACCTGGATGACCAATCCCCAAACGCACACGATGATAGTCTGCCCCAATGTGTTGGTGAATAGAGCGCAATCCATTATGCCCCGCATGACCGCCACCGGTTTTTACCCGCACTTTTCCCGGGACAAGGTCAAGCTCATCATGGAACACAGTTACATCAGGCGTGCCGAATTTATAAAACCGCATCGCCTCGCCAACGGACTGACCGGATAAATTCATAAAGGTCTCAGGCTTGAGCAAGACAACTTTGTCCGTTCCAATGCGGCCTTCGCTTACCTGTCCTTGGAATTTACGTTTCCAAGGAGAAAACCCACCACTCTGTGCAATTTCATCCAAGGCCATAAAGCCGATGTTATGGCGGTTCTTGGCATATTTTGCGCCTGGGTTTCCTAATCCAACAAACAGCATCTTACGTTCCTTTATGTTCGATGATTGTTTATCACGTCTTACCAAAAGAAAAAGGGGCCGCAAAAGCGACCCCTTTCAAATTTATGCGAGAGAGACTTACTCTTCTGTCGCTTCGTCTTCGCCGTCTTCGTCATCGGATCCCGCAGAGCGCAATCCTGATGGTGCGGAAATGTTCGCAATAACAAAGTCACGCTCGATTGTTGGACGAACGCCGTCTGGCAATGTCACAGAAGAAATTGTCACAACGTCACCAATGTTCAATCCTGCAAGATCTACAGTGATCTTTTCAGGAATGTCACCTGCAGTCACAACAAGCTCAACCTCAGGGCGGACAATCGTCAACACGCCGCCCTTTTTGATTCCCGGAGCTGTCTCTTCGTTGATGAACTCAACAGGAATAAACAGGTTGATTTTAGATGTGCGGCGTAGGCGCATCAGGTCTAGGTGTCTTGGAAGGTCTTTGACAACATCACGCTGAACGTCACGGCAGATCACACGTACGTCTTCGTGGCCTTCAACTTTTAGGTTGAAAAGCGTTGACAAAAAGCGACCTTTTTTCAAGCGCTTGAATAGTTCATTGAACGGAACCTGAATAGCAAGCGGTTCTGCACCGCCACCATATACAACACCAGGGACCATGCCGTCGCGACGCGCTTGACGAGCGGCGCCCTTGCCTGTCCCCGTACGTTCGACTGCGATTAGGTCAGGAATTTCTCCAGCCATATTAATTCTCCTAAATTGCTGGGGCTCCTCCAAGGCTGTAGCCCCACATGAAGCCGCGCGTATAGATCACTTTTGCTAAAATGAAAAGCCTAATTCGTCCATAGATTCTAATCAGAACGATAGATTTGGCTTAGGGCTTGTGAATAGGATTGTCAGGTCAAATTTTCCGTGACATAGCCAAGATATGCGTATTCTAACAGACATATCTTTGTCACGCCCAGTTTTGCCAGCATTCCTTATATTGGGTGGTGTGTTTGGGGGGTATGCGGCCTATGTTCCCGACATTAAACTTCAGATTTCTGCCTCGGATGGCGATCTTGGAACCGCAATGCTGGTCGCTGCGATTGGCGCGGTTATTGCGATGTGGTTGGCACCACACCTAGATCGATTGTTGGGGCGGGCGGCCATCCCAATCATGATGACGGCGATTGGCTTGTTTTTCTTTGGTCCAACATCAGCCACAGGCCTGATGGGTTTTACACTGGCGATGATCTGTTTGTCTTCCCTCTCGGGCTCGACCGATGTGATCATCAACGCGCGCCTCTCTTCGATTGAGACGCAATCTGGGCATAAACTAATGGGATTGAATCATGCCGCGTTTTCCTTTGCCTATGCGGGCTCTGCCGTGGGGGCAGGGGTGGCGCGCGGTGCGGGATGGTCTCCGCTTGATTATGCTTGGGTCACGTTTATAGGTGTCCTTGTTTTGGTGGCGCTGACACCAAGGACCAAAATCCAAATTGCCAAAGAGACCGAGGATAAAACCACCAATATCTCTGTTCCATGGGCCATCGTGTTACCCATTGGCTTGGCCATTATGGTTGCCTTTATGACGGAATTAGCAAGCGAGGCGTGGTCGGCGCTTCATATTGAAAGACTGCTGAATGCCTCGGCTGAAATGGCGGCATTGGGCCCGGCCATTCTTGGAGTGACGATGGGAATTGGGCGTCTGATTGGCCAATACGCGTTTGAGCGTTTGGATGAGCTTCAGGTCGTGCGCGGGGGCGCGGCACTCTCGGCCTTGGGCGCGATCTTGGCGGCGCAAGCGATGGGGCCTTGGATGGTCTACTTGGGCTTTGCGCTCTTAGGGTTTGGGGTCTCTGTTATGGTCCCAATGTTGTTTTCCCATGTTGGGAACGTCATCCCTGAGGCGCAGCGCAGCGCGGCGATCTCTCGCGTAGCGGTGATTGGCTATTTCGGGTTTTTCATTGGTCCCCCGATGATGGGGTTCCTGTCTGAATGGGGCTCGCTGCGCGTGTCGTTTTCGGCAATCGCACTTATGCTTGTCTGTGTGGTTATCGGATTGCGCCAGCCGCGCGGGTGAATGCATCGCGCGGGCAGGTGCAGTTAGCCCCTTTTTGTGCTTTAGGAATATTCATATCCGAATTTTTCAGGCAACAGAATTGTCTGGCGCCCGATTTCGGGTATTTTCCGATGTCCACATAGCGCCATTGTGGTATCCATTTCTTTGTAAATGACCTCTAAGGCTTTGGTCACACCGGCTTCGCCCTGCGCCCCAAGGCCATAGACATAAGACCGGCCAATATAGGTGCCTTTTGCCCCCAAAGCGATCGCCTTTAACACATCTTGACCTGACCGGATGCCGCCATCCATATGCACTTCTATCTGATCGCCAACTGCGTCCATAATGGCGGGCAAGGCGCGAATGGAACTTAGCGCTCCGTCCAACTGGCGGCCCCCATGATTGGACACGACAATCGCATCTGCCCCAACGCTGAGGGCCGCTTTTGCATCTTCCGGGTCCAAAATACCCTTTAAAATTACTTTGCCGCCCCATTCGTCTTTGATCTTTGCGATCTTGTCCCAATCCAGCGTATGGTCAAATCCATTGGCGGTCCATTCCGAGAGGCTTGACGTGTCTTTGACCCCCGAGGCATGCCCAACAATATTGCCAAATGTCCTGCGTTTGGTTCCGAGCATCCCTAGGCCCCATTGCCATTTCGTGGCCAGATCAATCATATTCGCCAAAGTTGGCTTTGGCGGCGCAGAGAGGCCATTTTTGAGATCCTTGTGCCGCTGACCCAAGATCTGCAAATCCAGTGTGATGACCAACGCCGAGCATTTTGCATCCTTTGCCCTTTGGATCAAACTCGACACAAAGCCCGTGTCTTTCATCGTGTAGAGCTGAAACCAGAATGGCTTGGTTGTGTGTGCGGCGACATCTTCGATCGAACAAATCGACATGGTCGAAAGCGTATAGGGGACGCCAAATTTTTCTGCGGCACGAGCGGCTTTGATTTCTCCATCGGCGCACTGCATGCCGGTAAACCCAACAGGGGCAAGCGCCACAGGCATCGCGACGTCTTCACCAATCATTTGAGAGGCAGTAGACCGACCGGTCATATCCACAGCCACGCGTTGGCGTAGCCGGATATCTTGGAAGTCGCTAACATTCTCGCGAAAAGTCTGTTCTGTCCAACTGCCGCTTTCGGCATAGTCGTAAAACATCTTTGGAACGCGGCGGCGGAAAATCTGTTTCAGATCATCGATATTGGTAATAACAGGCATGACACCCCTCATGTAACTGGTAATATTTATTTACCAATCCGCAGTGGGATGCAAGCTTTTTCGATGCTTTCGGAAATGGCACAGCGCCTAGGCGCTGTGCGCACCGTCGGCAAGCGACTTTACAAAGGCTAAGGTATCCTCGACCGTGTCGCCATTTCCAATCTTGGAAACGATGGCCGACCCTACCACTGTGCCATCTGCAACGCCTGCGATATCTCGCGCTTTCTCAGGGGTGTTCACACCAAATCCGACGATGATCGGCAGATCGGTTTGTGATTTGATCCGCGCAACTTCGGGGGCGACATCGGTGGCCTGCGCCTCTGCGGCACCTGTAATTCCGGTAATTGAAACGTAATACACAAAGCCAGTCGTGTTCTGCAGAACCTTTGGAAGGCGTTTGTCATCGGTCGTCGGTGTGGCCAATCGGATAAAGTTCAGGCCCGCATACTGTGCGGGAATACACAATTCATCATCTTCTTCGGGCGGCAGATCGACAACGATCAACCCGTCGATGCCGGCGGCTTTGGCGTCTGCCAAAAAGGCGTCGACGCCTCTGCTATAGATGGGATTGTAATAGCCCATCAAAACAATCGGGGTGGTGTCATCGGTTTCTCGAAACGCCCGCGCAATGTCCAATGTTTTCTCAAGGGTCATCCCTTGTTCCAAGGCTCGTTGGCCAGCCAACTGAATTGTCGGACCATCGGCCATGGGATCGGTAAAGGGCAATCCCAATTCGATCACATCCACACCCGCCGCTGGCAAGCCTTTTACCAACTCAAGCGACGTTTCATAATTCGGAT
>JALRHZ010000251.1 GCA_023259435.1 Paracoccaceae bacterium
GTTGCAGTAGATATCGCCCAAGGTCGCGAGGTATTGCGCCATCTCTGGGTTGTTCTCTTCTTCCATCGGGGTGAAGCGGGTGTTCTCAACCAGCACGATGGTGCCGTGGGTGAGGGCTTTCATCTCATCCGCGTTGGGAATTTCGATAAAGGTGACGGTAGATCCCAGAGCGGCCTCAAGCGCGGGCAGGGTCACGCGGAGCGACATTTCTGGCACGACTTTGCCTTTGGGGCGACCAAAGTGCGCGAGGAGGATCGGAATACCGCCAGCGGCAACGATGTCTTTGACGGTGGGCACGATGCGGTCAATGCGGGTTGTGTCGGTCACAACGCCGTTTTCGACGGGGACGTTGATATCAACGCGCACCAGAACGCGTTTTCCATTGAGGTCCATATCGTCGAGTGTTTTCCAAGCCATCTGCGCCTCCGTCAAATCTTGGGTTGATATCTGATAGCGGTATCCTCGTTATCGCCTTTCAACGCAAGGTCAAGGAGCATCCCTTGGCAAGGACGTGCAAGAGGCTTATGTCAGTGTGCAAAGAACGCGAAATCAAGGAGGTCCCCGTGGCCGATATCAAAGACCCTGAAAACACAGTGATCATCGAGCTCAAAGACGGTCAGGTTGTGATTGAACTTCTGGCTGACGTTGCGCCCGCACATACCGCCCGTATGAAAGAGCTGGCACGCGCTGGCAAATACGACGGCGTTGTGTTCCACC
>JALRHZ010000252.1 GCA_023259435.1 Paracoccaceae bacterium
CCATGCGCGATATTTCCAACCACATGCCCACCGCAGAATTGCAGGCATTGGACGCAGCCCACCACATGCACCCGTTTTCCACCCAAAACACGCTGGCCCAGCGCGGTGCGCGGGTGATTACGCGCGCCAATGGCGTGTGGATACACGACAGTGAAGGCCACCAGATACTAGATGGTATGGCCGGGTTGTGGTGCGTAAACATCGGCTATGGCCGCGATCGGCTGGCCGAAGTGGCCGCGCGGCAAATGCGCGAACTGCCCTATTACAACACGTTTTTCATGACCACCCATGTGCCCGCCATTGCGCTATCGGCCAAACTGGCCGAATTGGCGCCGGGCGATTTGAACCATGTGTTTTTCGCAGGCTCTGGATCCGAGGCGAATGACACCAATATTCGCATGGTGCGCACCTATTGGGCAGAAATGGGCAAGCCTGAGAAAAACATCATCATCAGCCGCAAAAACGCCTATCACGGCTCTACCTTGGGTGGGGCCAGTTTGGGGGGCATGGGCGGCATGCATGCCCAAGGCGGCCTGCCAATTCCCGATATTTACCATATCGATCAGCCAAATTGGTGGGCAGAGGGCGGCCAGACAGACCCGGCCGAATTTGGCCTGGAACGCGCGCGGCAACTAGAGCAGGCCATCGAACAGCTGGGCGAAGACAGGGTTGCCGCCTTTATCGCCGAGCCGGTGCAGGGC
>JALRHZ010000253.1 GCA_023259435.1 Paracoccaceae bacterium
GGCACAGATGAGGCAAATGCAATGATCAAAGAGCGACGGGCCAAGATTTGGAAGTCTTCAACCTAGACAGCCTTGGGCAATGGCCCCTATCTCGGTAAGCGTGGGCGACTATGACAGGCCTACCCATGCCGTATCAGATTGCGGTGCGACTGTATCCGTTGTGCGATTGAAGAGGATGTGCATTCTAACAAATTTCGCGCAATTCGCTAGGTTTCTCGCAGAGCACGTCTTGCCCAGTTCATACGTTTTTTCGCATACCTGCCCAAAGTAAAAAAGAAATGAAACAGTTTCTTGAATTTGCATCTTGCAAAGGGAATTTCTTTGCGATACCACCCGCGCAGCAAGCGGGTGTAGCTCAGGGGTAGAGCGTTACCTTGCCAAGGTAAATGTCGTGAGTTCGAATCTCATCACCCGCTCCAGCTTACCCCCACCGTTAAGTGCAGTTTTAGCTTGCAGACTGAAACTTCTGCCCGTGAAGTAAACATCGCGTTGTCGTCAATGCTCAGTCAACTTGTGGCATTTCAGATTACCACAAACGCTCAAAACAAACGCCTCGATCTCATCAAACGAGTTTTGCGCTGCGTCAAAAGAAGCCAGAACGGACATACGGAGCGAGAAATTCCAATGCTGCCCCGAAATACCCGCTCTATGGCTTTAACCGCTCAAAGCTGCCTGAATTGATTTTGTC
>JALRHZ010000254.1:0-374 GCA_023259435.1 Paracoccaceae bacterium
CCCGTCATGGCACCCCCCTGATGTAACTGCACCCTTTTGCAGGAGTTTTGCCCAAAAAAGCAACCCCCGGCACCGGCAATGCCGGTGCGGGTAGGGTGGTGCTGATATGTCGGTAATGGTCGGGCTAGCAGGACTCGAACCTGCGACCTTCCGTCCCCCAGACGGACGCGCTACCAGGCTGCGCTATAGCCCGACATGGGGCCTTCATACTGATTTTCAGAACGGGGGCAAGGGCGAAAGCGCCGATTATTGCAGGTCTTTTTTGGCCGATGCATCGGCGCCCATACGCGCGCGCAGCGCCGCCAGATTGTGCAGGGCCTGTTGCAGCCCAGCGCGCGCCGCTGCTGGCAGGGGGGCGCGGGCCTGCAAGGCCT
>JALRHZ010000254.1:384-679 GCA_023259435.1 Paracoccaceae bacterium
CTTATTAGCGGTTTTGAGCCAGAGGGCAAGGGCAAATCTCTGTGTAATTTGGGCCTCGTGTCTCAGAGCCTTACAGGCTTAGGAGGCGCGCGCTTTGAGTGCGTTGCGGGCTTGCTCCAGAGCGCGGCGCGTTTCGCTATCAGGGCTGGCTTTGAAGGCGGCGACGCGGCTGAGAAGGCCTGCGCTGACATCAAGTTCGGTGTCGCTTGGATCATCAGGTAGCGTGATCGACAGAGACAAGGGGGGAGAGGCTTGGCCGTCTTCTGTGGGTTCTTTAGCAGCTTGCAGAAAGGAA
>JALRHZ010000255.1 GCA_023259435.1 Paracoccaceae bacterium
GGTCGCGCGGGCAATCTTTGCCCCCAGATCAATCGAGGTTTCATCGTTGAGTTGAAGCGGGCCGACAGGGAAACCGAGTTGGCGTGCCGCGTTGTCGATCAGCGAGGGGGCGACCCCTTCGGTGACCATGCGCAGGCCTTCGTTGATGTAGGGGATGATGCAGCGGTTGGCGTAGAAGAAGCGTGCATCATTTACAACGATTGGGGTTTTGCGGATCTGGCGCACATAGTCGAGCGCCTTGGCAACAGCGCGGTCACCTGTCTCTGCGCCTTTGATGATCTCGACCAGAAGCATTTTCTCAACGGGTGAGAAGAAGTGAATGCCGATGAACTGCTCCGCGCGCGTGCTGGCGCGGGCCAGATCGGTGATCGGCAGGGTCGAGGTGTTGGAGGCGAAAATGCAATCCTCTGGGATCACGGCCTCGACCTTTTTGGTCATCTCGGCTTTGACGGCTGGGTCTTCAAAGACGGCCTCGATGATCAGGTCACAGCCTTTGAGCGCATCAAGATCAGGCGTGGCTGTGATGCGCGCGAGCATTTCTTCTTTTTTCTCGGGCGTCGCTTTTTTGCGAGCGATGCCTTTGTCCATGTAGCTCGCTGTATAGGCTTTGCCTTTGTCGGCGGCGGCTTGATCTCGGTCGATCAGGACCACTTCGATGCCTGC
>JALRHZ010000256.1 GCA_023259435.1 Paracoccaceae bacterium
CCCTCCGACGAAAGGACAATAGAACAACTTACTAAGCAATTATATAAATTAGTAAATATACTAAAAGTAGAAGACATCACCAATCTTCCGTGTATAGAGAGAGAACTCATGCTAATTAAAATTCAAACTCAACTTAGTGAAAGGTCTGAGATTCTAGAAATAGCTCAAGTATTTAGAGCTCACGTTGTGGACTTATCAGAAGATTCAATAATATTAGAAGTAACAGGAGATCCAGGTAAAACAGCTGCAATAGAAAAACTACTATCAAAGTTTTCTATTAAAGAAATTGCACGTACCGGAAAAATATCTCTTATCAGAGGATCAAACATAAGTACTAATTATTTGAAGTCCGCGTAAAAAAAATGGGGGTGGAGGGACTTGAACCCTCACGACCGTAAAGTCAACAGATTTTAAGTCTGTTGTGTCTACCATTCCACCACACCCCCTTAATAAAATATACCCAACCTTTGCTTTTTAGGCGGCACCCAGATTTGAACTGGGGATGAAGGATTTGCAATCCCTTGCCTTACCACTTGGCCATGCCGCCAATGCAATTTACTTACTCAATATAAATACTACACTGTTTTTATTTTTCAGTATATACATTACAAAAAAAATAAATAACAAAAGGTTATTTATTTTTTTTATTTTTTTTTAGCCT
>JALRHZ010000257.1 GCA_023259435.1 Paracoccaceae bacterium
GTCACCGCATCAATCAAACGTTAATCGTTTTCGCTCAGCTGCAACCGCAGCTCGCGTAAGACAGGCAAAACGGCGCGGACTTTTTCTGCGCCGACTTTATCAACGAGACCAGCAATCACTGGTGTCATAGCGGCAAGCGCCGCATCACGTGCAGCAAGACCCGCAGGGCTAATAGCTACCAGCTTGCGCCGCGCATCGTCCCAATCGGGACGAATATGAACCCAACCCGCCCAATCCAATTTGCCCAACGTATTCGTCATCGCTCCACGGGTGAGGTGAAACGTCTTTGCCAATTGCGCTGGCGTGCGTTCATCACCGGCATGAGCAAGGTGATTCAGAACGGAAAAATGGGACAACTCCATACCCTTGGGCAGCACGCGAACCACATTGGCGCGGGCCAACTGATCCACGGTCAGGATCTCGCTAAAGAGCGAAACGGCAAGGTTATTTGAATTCTTGTCCATCCGGTCCCCTAAAAACTCGATCATGCAACAAAGACGGTACGCGCGCCCGTGCTTGTGCCACCTCATCGGGGTTCAAATCAATGAAAACAATGCCTTCGTCCACTCCAGCATCGACTAAAACTTCTCCCCAAGGGGAGATTACCATCGAATGACCGTAGGTTTGACGTGGTTTGCCCGAATGCACCAAGTGATTACC
>JALRHZ010000258.1 GCA_023259435.1 Paracoccaceae bacterium
CCAAGAACTGGCTCAACATCAAAAGGTTGTATCTCAAGTCCACTATGGGCCCCGTCCAGCGCATCTACGGCTTCTAAGACGACCACCATCGTCTTAGAATGAGGATGACAATCACAAATCGCTTAGCGTTTTGCTGACATCGATTATCCGTTACTTTACCAATCCGGCCGCCCTCTTTCTAGAGAGAGGGCGCGTCGTGTTTGGGAGCACTGGCGACCACTCATGGTGATAAAAAAGAGTTGACCCCACTTTTTTACTGAGCCTGGCGCCACACTAATGAGCTATTCTAGTCTGATGGTCAGTTTGAAAAGTATGGCCGCGTCTTTAAGACCTTGACGCCGCTTCCCGTGGCAGACTGTTGGGCCTGCCCCCCACACAGACCGCAATGGTGGCACGCGATGCGCCAGGCGAAGTTGAGGAAAAGTGTGGGTTGGGCCAGGGTTATTCCATTGATATCTCAGAATTGTTGGCAAAGAAAAAAGGTCACATGCAAAAATAGTAATGTTCAAGGGCGGGAAAACACACGCCGCCGCTGGTGGAGTGTATGGGCTCTGGAGGTGGGGCGTGCGGCGGCAGACTTCAAAGCACAGAACGCTACCAACCTTTCTAACGAATTAAGATGAGAGGCAACTGCACCACTTCTTCCTTGCAGCAGAGCA
>JALRHZ010000259.1 GCA_023259435.1 Paracoccaceae bacterium
CTTTTGTGTGGCAACCCCGCCGTCACCAGGCCGGGGGCAAACCAACTCGGAGGAGAAGACCATTGGAACGTCGTAAGTTTCTGAAAGGCGCCGCGATTGCCGGTGCCGGCGCAGCCTTGGCGGCACCCGCCATCGCCCAGGGCGGCAAAACCATGACCATCGTATCGACCTGGCCGCGCGACTTTCCGGGCCTCGGCATTTCGGCACAGCGCCTTGCGGCCAACATCACCGAACTGTCCGATGGCGCACTGACCACGGAATATTTTGCCGCGGGCGAACGCGTGGGCGCCTTCGACGCCTTTGACGAAGTGGCATCGGGCAACTCGCAGGCCTATATCGGCGCCGACTACTACTGGACCGGCAAGCACCCGGGCTATGCCTATTTCACATCCGTGCCCTTCGGCATGAGCACCCAGGAATGGACCGCATGGATCCGCTTCGGCGGCGGCCAGGAACTGTGGGACGAACTGGCAGGCTCTTTCGGCCTCAAAGCCCTCGCCTGCGGCTCGACCGGCACACAGGCCGGCGGCTGGTTCAACAAGGAAATCGAATCGGCCGACGACCTGAAGGGTCTGAAGATGCGTATTCCGGGCCTCGGCGGCACCGTGATGTCCAAGCTGGGCGCCTCGACCGTGTCGCTCCCGGGCGGCCAGAT
>JALRHZ010000260.1 GCA_023259435.1 Paracoccaceae bacterium
CATTGCACAGGCTGTGCAAACCGCCCGCGCCGCCACCCGCCGCATTCGCGAAAATTTTACGGTGGCAACGGTCTATAACGTTATCGCAGTGCCGCTGGCGGTGGCGGGCCTGTGTTCGCCGCTGATTGCCGCATTGGCGATGTCGTTAAGCTCGATTACTGTATCGCTGAACGCCCTGCGCCTGAGGTAAGCCATGGAAATTTTGGTTATTCTTATTCCGGTATCCCTGCTGTTGGGGGGCGCTGGGCTGCTGTTTTTTGTCTGGACGGTGAAATCGAACCAATATGACGACCCCGATGGCGACGCGCAGCGCATTTTATCGGGCCAGTGGGACGACCATCCAAAACCGTGATTGCCCATAAAAAACCGCGCTAAGCGCGGCTTTTTAATGATGGGCCCAGCAAAAATTAGCGGGGGCAAATTGAGCGGGGCCAAAATTAGCCTGGGGGCGGCCCGATTGTGGTGCAGGACAATTTGCGCGCCTGCAATCTGCGGCAGGCCAGATCTGCGGTTTCTTGGCTCATCCCCAGAAAATTGGCTGCATAGCCGCTGTTTTGCTTGACCACCCGGCGCAAGCTGCCATCCAGCGTATCCACCTCTAGCAGCGCAGTCTTAAGCAAAATCCGCTCGGCCTGA
>JALRHZ010000025.1 GCA_023259435.1 Paracoccaceae bacterium
TTTCCGACAAACGCCATTTCGAAACGTTCAAATACTGTTGTCCCAGACGCGCTTTTGCCTGTCCGTAGCAGTTTATCCAAATCTATTCCGTCGATT
This sequence comes from Paracoccaceae bacterium, assembly GCA_023259435.1. GTDB lineage: Bacteria > Pseudomonadota > Alphaproteobacteria > Rhodobacterales > Rhodobacteraceae > JALRHZ01. The sequence continues at coordinate 97 of JALRHZ010000025.1, forward strand.
TTTCCGCTTTCGGAGGTTAGGCTAACTTTTCCCTGTGCTGACTTCATCATGTCGTTGATCGAGCGACCAGAGACAAGGACATCAATTTCACCGGAAACTGGCGCTCGGATCGCTTGTATCTCTATCGTATCCTGCAAAATCGGCTGAAGCTGAACGTTGGCAATATCGGCCTTTAGAGAGGCGGAGAGGCCCTTACGTGCATTTACAACAGCTTGCCCGATCACGCTCCCTTCATAAGCCTCCAAGGCGTTTAGCGCCACAACTGCACGGGCATCTGTCAGCGCCACAGCCGCATCAAACGCCCCAAGCGTCAGGCTGTCCAGTTGAATTGATGGACCCGAAACAGAAAGGTCAGCGTTTGCAAGCGACAACGCAGATGCATCGATCGGGGTTTGAGACCAACCTTCTGGGGCTTGGGTTTGGGTGTCTTGAACACCCGATTGCGCGGATCGAAGGTCCAATGGGCCTAGGGCCAATGTGCCACTTACACTTGGCTTCCCTGAATACTCGATATCCAGCGTCCCAGAGGCGGAATATTGAGCGAAGGAGGCCGACGCGATTTGCAATTCTGCTTTGGCAGAGTTTATGGCCGCAGGCACATCGACAAGGCGTAGATCCAAGTCGATTGCGTCGCCTTGCATAACGGCGCGCGCTTTTACGTGCATCGGTTGGTCCGGCGATGGCCATGCCATATCAATCCCAATTGACGATAGCTTTGTCTCGGATCCAGCAGCATGATCTAAAATCCGAAGCGTTCCATTCGAAATAGAGACGGCTTGTATCTCGGGAAGTGACGTCTGAGCAGACTGACCTTCGCTCTGCGTTGTGGCCTCTGCCTGCTGTTGCGGGGCGTCAGGCGACAAAGCCCAGTTGACCCGTCCATCTGAATGCGTCTCAAGCAAAATCGACGGGGTGACCAGACGAATTTCTTGAACGCGTATCTTGCCAGACAGGGCCGCACGCGTATCAACACCAAACACTATTTGATCGGCTTGTATCATATTTTCGTCTGTGGATGACCAAGCCGCGTTGGCCACCTGAACATCCTTGACAAACAGGCCCAACACTGGAAAAATACGTAGCCCCACGTCCCCGCGCACCGTGATTTTACGGCCGATTTGTTTTTCAACTTGGACTAAAGCTTGGTTTAACAGGCGATCTTTTGGAATAACCAAAAGACCGACGCCGATCGCAGCAATAAGGGCAAAGAACAAGATACCAAGGGACTTAAAAATACGCATGACCGCTCCTGTAATTATGGGCCAGAGCTATGCTCTGACCCTATAACTTGCAATGCAACGATCCAAGATCGGCCAAAGGTTGCTGATCCATCAGTCAAGATAGGGAATGGCTGCCTCGATCAAATCCCAACCGCCTGAGCGTCCGCCTAGATGATCCGCCAAAAAATCTTCGACAGTACGGGCCCGTTCGACTTTGTTTGTCCAACTAAAATTACCATGGCCTTCGTCATCAAAGTCCAACATCTCGACGTCTTTCCCGAGATCCTGGGCCGTTTGAAGAAAACGTTCCGATTGTTCAAATCCCACAACACGATCTTGACGCCCTGCGATCAAAAGAACCGGACCTTGCAGATTTTCGATCTGATTTATTGGAGAGAATTCGCGCATGACTTCGACATCCTCTGGTGCGTCTGCATTGCCGAAATACCGTTCAAATGTGTAAAGGTTCAATCCCCAGAAATAAGGCGGGTGTTGAGATTGATAGGCGACGTCCAACATGGCAACCTCGGACACAGCGGCCGCAAACATTTCAGGATCGCGGGTCATTGCAAGGGCCGAGGCGTATCCCCCATAGCTTCCACCGATGACACCAATGGCATTCGGGTCTGCAATCCCTTGATCAATCAGCCATTGCGCCGCGTCCACCACATCATCTTGCATCGCACGCCCAAATTGCCCGAAACCGGCGGCTTGAATTTGTTTACCAAACCCAGCTGAGCCGCGATAATTGATTGAAAACACGCTGTATCCACGATTGGCCAAAAATTGGAACCAATGGTGATATTCCAATCGCTGTAACGACGCCGGACCGCCATGCACGTGAACTAAAACCGGTGCAGCCTCACTCACCCCTTTTGCCTGTGTCAGAATTCCGTTTAGTGTCATCCCATCGCGCGCTTGAAACTCGATCAGCTTAGGCGCAGACAGGCTTTCCGCATAACGGTCGGAAAAATCCCAACGATCCAAAGCCGTCATCGTTTCCGCCTCTAAATCAAACAGATAAAATTGATACCCAAGTGCATTTTCAGAAATATGAGCATATACATACCGACCATCAATCGTCCAATTCGCTGAATCCACAACAAATTCCTTTGGAAGTTCTGCGATGAGGTTTGCAAGTTTCTGTCCACGATCCGTGAGGGGCACAAAAGTGGCGAAATCGTACCCATCAAGAACCCCGTCCAAGTCTCCATCAAACGGATCAAAGTTTATCACCCACCCAGCATCTGCCTTGGGGTTTTCAAACAAAACCGTCTCAGTTCCGTCATTTAGTGAGATGCGCACAATCGCCGCCTTATCGCGACCGCGCGACGAAACCGCATAAGCATACGTCCTGTCCGCAGACACTTCTAGGAAATAGAAACGCTCATTCAAAGACACCTCAAACAACGGGATCCAATCCTGATCTTCACTTGGGCGGATGAAAAACTCAACAATCTGATCGTTATCTTCGGGGCGATCTGCGCGAAGAACCGGTTGGTTTTGAGCATTCAAAACCCAATATTGCGTGCGTCCCTCGTTTTCGACCAGTAACTCTTTGTTTTGTCCATCTTGATCCACCGTATAAAGATCAGCAACATTGGCCTGTCGCCCATAGGACAAAACGACCTGTCGAGCATCAGGAGACTGTGGGAAAAACGGTAAATGATAGCCCGATTGAAACCCCCGCGGCGTAACGTCAACCCAAGTGTCGCGCTCTGGATTATTGGGATCAACGCGCCACATCCGCCCATCCAACATCACGCGCAACGCGTCCATGTGTGGATCCCAAAAGAAATCGTCCCACTCTTTGATATCTGCAACGATTTTGCCAGACGCGATATCACGAATAAAGACATACTGCTCTGTGAGCTTTGTTCCGCCATAGGCGACATAGGTTCCCGATTTTGACACCGCATGCCCCCACGTCGCGCGGCGATCAGCGTAAAAATCACGCACTGGAATAATGGGGGGAAGATCCGCATTGACCAAGGCCGGATGGGTGGGCGGTGTGTTGCGTTCCATGACCCAAACCGTGACAAGGCCAGCAATTAAAATAATACTTAGCAAACCCAAAAAATATTTCAAAAATCGCATCAAACTCTCCGTTAACGCTCGGTGTTTTTACAAAAAAAATTCCACTTTAAGCTGAGTGTCAAGGTATGGATTACCTTTGCAATTTCTGAAATCTTCTCTATAGACGCGGCATGAGCACGAACCCACCAAACCTCCGCCCTGACTTGGCCAATGCCAAACTCCGTGATGCCAAAGAAAACACCTTGCGTGCAGGCCAGCCGACCATCGGAATGGTCTCTCTTGGCTGTCCCAAAGCCTTGGTGGATAGCGAACGGATTTTGACCCGTCTGCGCGCCGAGGGCTACGGCATTTCTCCCGATTATACGGGCGCAGATGCGGTGATTGTGAACACCTGCGGGTTCCTCGATAGCGCCAAGGCCGAAAGCCTTGAGGCGATTGGTGAGGCGCTGACCGAGAACGGTCGTGTGATTGTCACAGGCTGTTTGGGGGCCGAGCCAGAGTATATCACCGGCGTGCATCCCCGCGTTTTGGCTGTGACCGGCCCGCACCAATACGAACAGGTCTTGGACGCCGTTCATGCCGCTGTGCCGCCGAACCCTGATCCCTTTGTTGATCTGCTACCCTCGTCTGGGATCAAACTGACCCCACGCCATTACAGCTATCTCAAGATCTCAGAGGGCTGTAACCATAAATGTAAATTCTGCATCATCCCCGATATGCGCGGCCGCCTACAATCGCGTCCCGCCCATGCGGTGATGCGCGAAGCCGAGAAGCTGGTCGAGAATGGCGTGCGTGAGCTGTTGGTGATTTCCCAAGACACCTCGGCCTATGGCGTGGATATCAAATACGCCGAAGATCGCGGCCACCGCGCCCATATCACAGATCTGGCGCGGGATTTGGGATCACTGGGCGCATGGGTGCGTCTGCACTATGTCTATCCCTACCCGCATGTGCGTGACCTGATCCCGTTGATGGCCGATGGGCTGATCCTGCCTTATCTGGATATCCCGTTCCAACACGCGCATCCAGAGACGTTGAAGCGCATGGCCCGTCCTGCGGCGGCGGCGAAAACGCTGGATGAAATTGCGGCATGGCGCGATGCTTGTCCAGATATCACCCTGCGGTCCACGTTCATTGTCGGCTATCCGGGCGAGACAGAGGAGGAATTCCAAACCCTTCTGGATTGGATGGATGAGGCACAACTGGACCGTGTGGGGTGTTTTCAATACGAAAACGTCGATGGCGCGCGGTCTAATGACCTGCCCGATCATGTGCCCGATGAGGTCAAGCAAGACCGTTGGGATCGGTTCATGGAGAAGGCCCAAGCCATATCCGAGGCGAAATTAGCCGCCAAAGTCGGCCGCGTCATGGATGTGATCGTCGATGAAATAGAAGAAGACGGCGCCACCTGCCGCACCAAATCCGACGCCCCCGAAATCGACGGCAACCTGTTTATTGATGAAGGGTTCGAAACCCTGTCCGTCGGCGATATCGTCACGGTTGAGGTTGATGAGGCAGGGGAATATGACCTGTGGGCGCGCTTGCGCTAAAATTATTCGCCAAATTTGTCCAACCTATCTCTTACACGTCCCAAGCCGACCGCGGGCAAAGCGGAACGCGCCACAATGATAACATTGACATGCGTCCCCCATGATGGGGGCGGTTGGCGCGTGTCAATCTGACGATTGACCTAAAACAAATAAACTATAAGTTGTTTCTAAATTTCTAAAAGGTCTTTTGATGTGTCAACGCATTAATAAATTAATTGGTTTTCTCTTCGATATGAAAACAATCACCGGATTGTTTTTGGGCTTGGAAATAGGCCTCTTATTCAATGCGTGGAATAGCTACAATCGGGACCTAGGCTTTGTCGAAGTCGCAGTGACAAGCATGACTGCGATAATAGCAATATTATCCGCTGCTGCTGCGGTTAAGCATCAAAAAGATGTTCAACGAAAGGAAAAAGAGGGGCAGCAACTCAAAGCGCAAATAAACGCAATCCCAGCAATTTTGAGCCTGCTTGAACATTTAGACAAATTAGTTGGATATTATATTTCGCCATCGGATGCCACAAGACAAGAGGTTAGCGATTACAGGTTTGAAGATGTCTCAATACTGGTCGAGGTCGCCGAGACCGGTTCAAAAGAACACAGAACAATGATAAGGGGGATTGTCAGCAGATTACAAATAACTCAATCTCGGTATAAGCACCACTCGCAGGCGGACGCCCTTAATTTGATTGAGCTGTTTGACGCCAATGATCACGAGCGAACATTTCCGAATGGTGAGAACTGGCAAGAGACTTTTTCAAAGCGACTATACGATTTATTAGACATCTATCTGGCACGTTCAGCTCTTGGGATTTTGTTATTGGAATTTAGAAACGATACAAACAAAGACTATCGTGAGACCTTCTCAAACAAATTGAGGTGGGATCTGTACTCAAAATTGCGAGAGGACAGTAAACCATTATCCATTTTCATCGAAAGAGAGCTGTCTCGTAAGTTTTGGGATAAAGTAGCAGAATTAAATGCACCTTTTGCAAAGGAACTTTAGGAAAGCCGTTAAATGAAAATGAATGAATTCTAGCTGGCTGGTTTGTCGAATATACATGTTCTAATTTTCAAAGTTGACATCACAGGCCAAGGCAATACCTCACCCACATGACCACACGCATCCTCTACAACGCTGATTGTCCGATCTGTAATGCGGAGATCTGCCATTACCAGCGCTATGCCGATGCGCGGGGTATTCCCTTTGGGTTTGATGATCTTAATACCGTCGATCCCGCCATCTATGGTGTTACTGCGGATGAGGCCGCGCGGCGGTTGCATGTGTTGCATGACGGGCGGGTGTATGTGGGCGTGGATGCGTTTGTTTTGATCTGGTCGCAGATGCCCCGCTATCGTCCGCTTGCGTGGATCGTGGGCGCTCCTGTGATCCGGTCTATGGCGCGGATAGTGTATGACCAGATCTTGGCACCATGGCTGTATCGGGCGCACCTTAGGCGCGTTTCATCCCCTTAGTCTTCGGGAAAAATCACACCGGGGTTCATGATGTTTTTCGGGTCTAGTGCGCGTTTGATGGCCGCCATCGCCGCGAGTTTCGCAGGATCGCCATATCGCTGCAGATCACCGGTTTTCAGACGGCCAATCCCATGCTCGGCGCTGACCGATCCGCCCATGGCATGAACCAAATCATGCACCGTTCTTTTGATCGCATCCCTTTGGTTTTCATGATCTTTGCGTGTCCTGCCCTTTTGCGGAAAGACATTGTAATGCAAATTACCATCGCCCAAATGACCAAAACAATTGATGCGAAACGCGCCCAGTTTTGCCAAAGCCGCGTTGCCCTGCGGGATAAAGTCGGGAATGGCCGACAAGGGCAGAGAAATATCATGGCTTGAGATCGACCCAATCATGCGGTTTGCGGTGGGGATCGCCTCTCGGATGTGCCAAAACGCGTGCCGCTGGTGCTCAGACATGGCGACGACCCCGTCTTGGGTGAGGTCATTTTTGTATGCTACTTCAAAGAGATGACTTAGCGCATCCTGTGCATTTCGTTCACATCCGATGTCAATCAACACACACCATTCGGGCGCTGTGTCAAAGGGGGGACGGATGTTTGGAAGGGTCTCGGCCAGAAAATCAAATCCCATTTGATGGATAAGCTCAAACGCGGAAATCGTCTCGCCCAGTTCGGATTTGGCCAGTGTCAACAAATCAAGCGCGGCCTGTGGCGAGGCGACAGTGAAAAGGGCCGTTGCTTGGGATTTCGGGACCGGAAATAGTTTCAGTGCAGCAGCAGTGATAATGCCCAAGGTCCCTTCAGATCCGATCATGAGATTGCGCAGGTCATAGCCTGTATTGTCTTTGCGCAAGCGTGTGAGGCCATTCCATATATCCCCATTGGGAAGAACCGCCTCGATCCCCAAACACAGATCACGCGCATTGCCATAGCGGATCACATTGACGCCCCCTGCGTTGGTGCCAAGTACACCGCCTATGCGCGCGGACCCTTCGGAGGCGAGAGACAGTGGAAACAAACGATAATGATCACTTGCGGCCTCTTGCACGGATTGCAAGATCGCGCCAGCTTCTGCAATCAAGACATTCTCGGTATCATAAACAGCGCGAATTTTATCCATCTTATCCAATGAGAGTAAGACGGCGGGATCTCCGTTGGATTTGATCTGCCCCCCAACAAGGCCGGTCCCACCCCCATAGGGCACCACAGGCACATCTTTTTGGGAACATAACTGCACGAGGGCGCTTACCTCTTGCGTGGTCGAAGGTCGTGCGATTGCTGCGGCTGTGCCTTGCCAGCGTCCACGCGGCTCTTCTAGGTGACGCGCCTCAGGCAGAGCAATCGACAGGTCAGGCAGATTTGATCGAAGGAGGTCGAAAATGCGCTGTCCTGTCTGGTTCATTGCCTAGCTCATTCCTGTCTCTGTTCGACCACGACGGTCATGCCTTAGGTTTGCATATAGGACATGTGTGCGCCATCGACCATTAATTTGAATGTAGGCCTGCGCGACACCCTCGTATTTAAAGCCACTTTTTTCCAGAACTCCGCGTGAGGCGATGTTGTCTGGTAAACACGCGCTTTCGATACGGCTTAGGTCCAGCTCTTCAAAGGCATAGCGCACGGTTGCACGAACGGCCTCGGCCATATAGCCCTGTCTGGTAAAAGGTTGCCCCATCCAATATCCGCATGTGGCGGTTTGATTTGGCCCGCGACGAATGTTGTCAAGGGTGATTGCCCCCACAAGGGCCTCATCCGTTTTTCGGAAAATAAACATGGGCACCGATGATCCAGCACGAACACCCCGTTGGGCCAAATAAACGCGATTTGCAAACGCAGACCGCGATAGGTGATCCGGCGCCCAAACAGGTTCCCAAGGCTCAAGATGCCCCTTGGACATTTGCCGCAGGCTTGCCCACCCACGATAGTCAGCATGTTCCGGCAAGCGCAAGATCAAACGCTCGGTCGTTATGCAAACTGTGCGGCGGCGGAAAAACATTAGGCGGCTCTTCGTGTCTCAAGCTGCTCAAGCGAGCTTGCCCCTTCAACTGGGCCATAGAACGCTGTCGCCATCGGAGCTTGTGAAACCATGTTTTCGGCGATGGTTTGCACGTCTTGAAGGCTGATGGCATCTATACGCGCCACAGTTTCCTCGAGCGTTGGCACCTTGCCCCAAATTTGGATCATGCGCGCCATGCGCTCTGCACGGTTCGATGCACTTTCCAACCCCATCAAAAGGCCTGCTTTCATCTGGGCGCGAGCGCGGTCTACTTCTGCTTGGCTGAGGCTATCAACGGCGCGCTTCATTTCGTCCAGTGTCAATAACGCAAGCTCATTAACCTGTTCGCCCGATGTTCCCGCATAAATCGTCATCATACCGGTATCGGAATAGGCACCTGCTTGGGCAAATATCGTGTAACATAGGCCCCGCTTTTCGCGCACCTCTTGGAACAGACGCGAAGACATTCCACCGCCCAAAGCGATCGAATAAATCTGAGCGGCATAGATGTCTTGGTCGCGGTAACTTGGGCTTTCAAAGGCCATCGTGACGTGCGCCTGCTCAAGCTCTTTGACCTTGCGGAAATCTCCAGCATGGAATTTTGCAAGCGGTTCAACCGTTTCGGTTGCGGGTTTTTGCAGGTCCCCAAAACACCGCTCTGCCAGTTTCAACAATGCGTCGTGATCAATGCCGCCAGCTGCGGACAGGATCATACGATCCGGACTATAGTGTTCTGCAATAAACGTCTGAAGGTCAGATTTATTAAACGCGCTTACGTTCGAGCTTGGCCCAAGGATTGAGCGTCCCAAAGGTTGTTCTGGATAGGCAACTTCTTGGAGCCAGTCAAAAATAACATCGTCAGGTGTGTCCAACGATTGACCAATCTCTGATAGGATAACCCCACGCTCGACCTCAATCTCACGCGGGTCAAAGACCGAATTGCGCAAAATATCTGCAAGGATTTCACCCGCCATGGCCACATCATCATTCAGAACGCGCACGTAATAAGCGGTCACTTCGCGTGAGGTATAGGCATTGATAAAGCCTCCCACGTCTTCAATGGCTTCTGCGATGTCCAAAGCGCTGCGGGTTTTCGTACCTTTAAACGCCATATGTTCTAGAAAATGGGCGATGCCGTTTTGCTCTTTGCGTTCGTGACGCCCGCCTGCGGACACCCATACGCCGATAGAGGCCGATTGAAAGCCTGGCATGTGTTCGGTGACGACATGAAAGCCGTTGGGCAGAATGTGGTGCTGAATGCTCACTTGTTGATACGCTCCAAAACAACGGCCTTAAGGGCCTCAAGATCATTGCCAACGCGGGTTACACGTTCTGATCGGTCAAATAGGTCGGCCATCCGTTCTGGCAAAGGTGGACGGATGCCAGTCGCGGCCTCAACAGCGTCTGGGAATTTCGCTGGATGTGCTGTTGCCAATGTAATCATAGGGGTCGTTGAGGTGCGCAGACGCTCTGCAACTTCGACGCCAATGGCAGAATGCGGGCACAGCAATTCTGCGTGGGTCCTCAATGACCGTGTGATTTGCGCGCTCGTTTCTTCTTCTGAGACGCGGCCGCTATCGAAATGGCTGCGCAGTTCCTCAAGGATGCCTTGGGAGATATGGAACCCCCCCTGTTTAAGCTCGGCCATCAGTTGCCCAATCGCCGCGCCATCGCGCCCATACGCGTCGAACATCGCCCGTTCGAAATTTGAACTAACTTGGATATCCATTGACGGGCTGATGGAGGGGATCACTTGATCCGTCACATAGGCACCGGTTGTCAAACACCGGTGCAGAATGTCATTCTGGTTGGTGGCGACCACAAGGCGATCAATAGGAAGTCCCATTTTCTTGGCAATATAGCCTGCAAAGATATCGCCAAAGTTACCGGTTGGAACTGTAAAGCTGACTTTGCGATGCGGGGCACCGAGTGAGACGGCGGATGAAAAATAATAGACCACCTGTGCCAAAACGCGTGCCCAGTTGATCGAATTCACCCCTGCAAGGCGCACACCGTCGCGGAATTCAAAATCGTTGAACATATCCTTGAGGCGCGCCTGACAATCATCAAAATGACCATCCACAGCCAAGGCATGGACATTGGATTCTGACGGGGTGGTCATTTGGCGGCGCTGCACCTCGGACACGCGTCCGTGTGGGTACAGGATAAACACATCAACCGCATCCAACCCTTTGAACGCCTCTATCGCAGCGGATCCCGTATCACCACTTGTCGCGCCGACGATGGTCACGCGTTCGCCGCGGCGCGATAGTGCCACTTGGAACATTTGACCAATCATTTGCATCGCGAAATCTTTGAATGCCAAAGTTGGGCCATGGAACAGCTCGAGCAAAAAGTGATTGCTGTCCAATTGCACCATAGGCGCACGAGCCGCATGACCAAATCCTGCATATGCTTTTGCGATAATGTCTGCAAATTCCTCGTCGGTGAATGTATCCCCAATAAAGGGGCGCATGACGCGAAACGCAATTTCTTCGTAACTTAGGCCTGACAGTGCAGCGATGTCCGCATGCGACAGTGTCGGGATCGTTTCGGGCACATACAGGCCACCATCGCGCGCAAGGCCCGTTAACATCGCGTCTTCAAATTTTAAAACAGGGGCATTTCCGCGTGTCGAAATATATTGCATTGCCTTAGGCCTTTTTTGCGTTTCGGTTGCGCCAAATAAACAACGTGGTCATAAGCGCCCAAATCAGGGCCAATGAAAACCACGTCATGGCGTAATTAAAGTGATCATTCGGGATATCGCCCGTGTCTATGCGCATTGGCGAAATATTTTCTATGTCCGGCGACACCTGCGAGGCGACGATTAAAAACCCTTCGGTCTCTAGGACGTTTGACATCGCATCTGCGTCACGCGCGAACCAAATGTTGGTGTTTAAATCCGGTTCTGGCGTATAGCCATCAACCTCGTCTGGCCAATGGATGTTGCCACGGATCGTCACCAGATCATTATTGAGTGTAAACGCATCATCAAGGCGCACAAACCCAAGATCAACCATCAAGGCGCGATCCCCGACGGCAACTGGCGCAATCACGCGATATCCGGCACCTACGAATTTCTTACTGGCCAAAACCCGCAAGGGTTCACCGTATAGTCGACCAGAAAACTCAACCGCCAAGTATTTATCCCGAGGATTGTTAGGAGTTTCGGGCAAAGCAACAGCAGGCTGATCAATCCGCGCCTCAATCTCGGCAAGAATACCTTCTTTCCAATCGAGGCGCTGGATCTGCCAAGTTCCAAGAGACACAAGTATTCCCGTTCCGATCACTCCGACGATCAGCCCAAACAGAATACGTTTCATATGCGTGTCTCCGAACAATAGAAAACGCGCAAAACACGGAATGCTTTGCGCGTTTTGTTTATGAGGTACGAGTGCAAGCTGCAACCCGCAAAGTGGTTAGCCACCCCAGATGTAAACAGCTGCGAAGAGGAACAACCATACCACGTCAACAAAGTGCCAGTACCATGCAGCCGCCTCAAAGCCCAAGTGGCTTTCAGGTGTAAAGTGGCCGCGCATCGCACGAAGCATGCAGATAAACAAAAAGATTGTTCCCACAATAACGTGGAACCCGTGGAACCCTGTCGCCATATAGAAGTTCGCACCGTAAATGTTTCCAGAGAACCCAAAGGCAGCGTGGCTATATTCGTAGGCTTGGAAGACGGTGAAGATAAGACCCAAAGCAACTGCGATCGCAAGGCCGTTGATCATGTCTTTACGGTTGTTTTCATGCGCAATCGCGTGGTGTGCCCATGTCGCCGCGGCACCTGAACACAAAAGGATCAAGGTGTTGATCAAGGGCAAGTGCCATGGATCGAACGTCTCAATGCCTGCTGGTGGCCAAACACCGTCCACCAACGGGCTTTGCTCTCCCATTGGGTACATCGCGTGCTTGAAAAAGCTCCAGAACCATGCCGCAAAGAACATGACTTCGGACATGATGAACAGAATAAAGCCGTACCGCAGGCCAATAAGGACAACAGGTGTGTGATCACCCGCTTGATTTTCCTTAACTGTTTCAGCCCACCAGCCAAACATGACATATAAAACGCCAACAAAGCCGATAAGCATGACCCAAGGGCCACTGTCGTGCATGAAAAGGACCGCTCCAAAGAGCATTATAAACGCAAACACCGAAGCCAAGAATGGATACAGCGAGGGGTTTAGGATATGATAGTCGTGATTTTTAACGTGGGCCATGGTTTTCCCTCTTTGGACGGCTTAGTTAACAGTAATGTCTTGGACTTGCCCATCGATGGAAGCTGTCTCTTCCGGCAAATCAATCTCGTAGAACGTATATGACAGAGTGATCACCTTTGTAAATTTCGCATCGCGATCATTTACAATTTCTGGATCAACAAAAAAGGTCACAGGCATTTCTACCCGTTCCCCCGGTTGCAAAACCTGTTCTTCAAAACAGAAGCAAGCAATTTTATTAAAGAAGCTACCGGCATCATAAGGTGTCACGTTATAGCTTGCAGAGCCCGCCACAGGGCGGTTTGTTGGGTTGTAGGCCTCGTAAAAGGCCATTCCTGTTTCGCCGATTCGCATTTCAACTTCGCGCTGCATGGGCTTAAATTCCCATGGCATGCCACGCTCTAACGTCGCATCGAAACGGATTTTGATCGTCTGGTCCAAAATGACATCCGAGCCAGTCTCGGCAACACTGGTTGACCCACCATATCCCGTCACGCGACAGAACCAATCATAGAGTGGCACCGAGGCCCAACCCAGCGCACCGAACGCCAAGACAACTGAGACAGTTGCCGCAACGGTTTTCTGTTTTCCGGTGAATTTTCTCATTGGTTGATCTGCCCCTGAATGGCGCGACCCACATCACCTTCGGTGACTTTGGCCACGGTTAATCCAAAAACAATGACAACAAAGGCAGCAAGCACAAGGCCCAAGCCCAAGTTGCGGCTCCACCTACGTTTGTGCAGGTCGTGTTCTTTGATCAAGCTCATGACAGTACCTCAATCCCGAAACGGTCGAATCCGGCCTCGACCAGAATCATCACAAAGTGGGCGAAGAGATAGTACAGAGAAAGACGGAAAAATTTGCGCTCGACTGCGAAATTATCAGCCTCTGACATGGCTTCATCGCGACGCCATATGTCATAAGCGCCCTTCAAAAATAGAACGTTTAATACCACGGCCACGGCCATATAGAAAACACCGCCGACAGAGGTAAACCCGACCCCGATCGCAGTTGCGGCCAAGAAGACAGTATACACCCAGATGTGACGGCGGGTCGACGGACGTCCATGCGTGACGGTCAACATCGGCACCTTAGCGTCATCATAATCGTTGCGCATGAACAAGGCCAAGGCCCAGAAATGCGGCGGGGTCCACATAAAGATCAAAGCGAACATCAAAACGCTTTCAATCGAAACACCACCTGTCGCAACAGCCCAACCAATCATAGGAGGGAACGCACCTGCCGCGCCGCCTATCACGATGTTTTGCGGCGTCCAACGCTTGAGCCACATTGTGTAGATAACGACATAGAAAAAGATTGTGAACGCCAACAGGCCTGCCGCAACCCAATTTGCAGCTAGCCCAAGCATCATGACAGAAATCCCAGAGAGCGCGATGCCAAACGCACGCGCCTCTTCTGGAGTGACGCGACCGGCAGGGATCGGACGTTTTTGTGTACGACGCATGATCGCGTCGATATCCGCATCATACCACATGTTTAGCGCACCAGACGCACCGCCCCCAAGGGCAATGAATAAAATCGCCGTAAACCCAACAAATGGGTGCACCGCCACAGGAGCCGCCAAAAGCCCAACAAAAGCGGTGAAAACAACCAATGTCATGACACGAGGTTTAAGCAAGGCGAAAAAATCGCCGAACTGGGCCTCTGTTTCAACTGACATTTTGTTGGTGCTTGTATCGCTCATGATAGATCCAACATTCCAATAGGTGAAAGATGCCCCCACCATAGAGGGCATCAAAAGCGCTTAGTCCGCTGACGCAACCGCAAAGCTTGCAGGCGCTAAGGCATACTCTTCACGCGCAGCGGATAGCCATGCGTCGTATTCCTCTTGGCTTACAACTTTTACTGTGATCGGCATATATGCGTGGTCTTTTCCGCACAATTCAGAGCACTGGCCGAAATAGATGCCTTCTTTTTCAGCTTTGAACCACAATTGACCCAAACGGCCTGGAACTGCGTCTTGCTTTACACCAAACGCTGGGATGGTCCATGAGTGGATCACGTCCGCGCCAGTCACCTGCATAACGATGACCTTGTTCACAGGAACAACAACCGATGTGTCTGTCGCAAGAAGGAACTCGTCACGTGAATATCCTGCATCCTCTAGCTTTGCTTCCATAGCAGCATCAAGAATGTATGGCTTTACGTTCGCATCTTCTGGACGGGTGCTTTCGTCAATCGTCGCAGGGTAGCCAATCATATAGCTGTCAAATCCGAAATCGTAATCTGTGTACTCATAGGTCCAGTACCACTGGTTCCCGATCACTTTGATGTTCACGTCACCTTCTGGGATTTCTTGCTGTTTGAACAAAACAGGCAGAGAGAAGGCACCAATGAACACAAGGATCAAAATCGGAACGATTGTCCAAGCGATTTCGATTGGCGTGTTGTGCGTAAAGCCCGCTGGCGTTGGGTTGGCGCGTTTGTTGTAGCGCATGATCACATAGATCAACAAACCAGTTACAAACAAAGTGATGAACGTAATGATCACAAGGATCATACCATCCAACCACTGTAGGTCACGCGCAAGCTCTGTTGCGGCTGGCTGAAAGCCCAAACCGCCCTCTTTTGGCGTACCGATAATTTCTAGCCCATCTTGCGCAAACGCCGGAAGCGAAAATGTTGCAGCCATAAGGCCAAGTATCTTTGAAGTCAGTCGCATAGTTCACCCTGATCTCTGTTGCGTCACTCGAAGGATTGACATGGATTGATCCAGAATTTGAATCGCTTTGCCGGAATCCCGTTGTATTCGCTGCGTGTAAAACCATATATTTCGATCAAGATCAAAGAAATAAGGTTGCGGCAAAGGGCCGCTTGTCGATTTTTTTGCGATCACGACCAAAAACGCAGGCCCAGCAGCAGGAACGTCACTCAATGAAATCCATATCATTCCGCCCCTTTGAGACACTCTTAGACAAAGATCACGCGTCAAAACTTTTGTCTGAGGCTCTGCAAGGCGCAGAAGACGGCGAGTTGTTTTTGGAATCTAGTCGATCAGAAACACTCGTTTTAGACGATCAAAGGATCAAGTCTTCGAATTTTGATTCGTCACAGGGTTTTGGATTGCGCGCCGTACATGGCGAGAAAATTGGCTACGCGCATTCGACCGAAATCTCAGAGGCAGCTCTACAGCGCGCTATGCCCACCGTGCGTTTGGCAATCGATACATCTGCGCGCCCCGCAGTCAAAGCACCTGCACGCACGAACAATGCCCTGTACAAAGCGTTTGACCCAATCACCGAAGTAGGGTTCGGTGCCAAAGTCGATATCTTACAAGAGATCGACGCCTATGCGCGTGACCTTGATCCCCGAGTGATTCAAGTCAGCGCCGTTATTTCTGCAAGTTTACAAGAGGTCGTCATCTTAAGAGAAGATGGCAGCCAATATTCCGACACGCGCCCAATGACACGGGTCAACGTGTCCGTCATTGTCGAACAAGACGGTCGTCGCGAAAGCGGCTCTGCGGGAGGAGGAGGACGCTATGAATTGGGGACGCTTGTTGCACCCCAAGATTGGCAGCCAAAGGTAAACGAAGCGCTCCGCGTTGCTTTGGTGAACCTAAAAGCCGTGCCCGCACCAGCCGGAGAAATGGATGTGGTGCTCGGGCCAGGCTGGCCCGGTATCTTATTGCACGAAGCGGTTGGTCACGGATTGGAAGGCGACTTTAATCGCAAAGGAACCTCTGCTTTTGCGGGCCTCATGGGAGAGCGTGTCGCCGCAAAAGGTGTCACTGTCGTCGATGATGGTACCCTGCCTAATTGCCGTGGTTCGATTAACATTGACGACGAGGGAACCCCCTCGGCCAAAAACGTCTTGATCGAGGATGGCGTGTTGGTCGGATACATGCAAGACCGTCAAAACGCACGCCTGATGCAGGTCGCACCAACGGGCAACGGACGCCGGCAAAGCCATGCCCACGCCCCCATGCCACGCATGACCAACACCTATATGATGGGCGGAGAGGCCTCACCGACAGATCTGGTCTCTGAATTAAAGGATGGACTTTACGCCGTTGGGTTTGGTGGTGGCCAAGTGGACATCACGAACGGGAAATTCGTGTTTTCCTGTACCGAAGCATATCGTGTGCGAAATGGCGAAATCCAAGAACCCGTCAAAGGCGCCACATTAATTGGCGATGGCGCGACCGCGTTGAAACACATTCGTGGCCTTGGCAATGATATGGCACTTGATCCTGGAATGGGGAATTGCGGGAAAGCGGGGCAATGGGTTCCGGTTGGCGTTGGACAGCCCACCGTATTGATGGGGGGCCTAACTGTAGGCGGTTCTGCAAAATCTTGAATCAACTTTAGATAAAATTAACATCTTATGCCTAATTCTGAGTCGGTAAGATGACGGAGCGGGCATGGCCGATAAAGATTTTTCTTCCACTCACCCCCTACTCCCACCCACCTCGGAAGATGAACGGGTATTCTGGCTTCGTCTCTTACGATCACGCCGTGTCGGCGTGACCACATTTTTCCGGTTAATGAGTGAACATGGATCGGCGCAGGTGGCTTTGGGCCATCTGCCCTTTCTGGCAAAAGAGGCCGGCTTAACAGATTATGAACCTGCCACACGGGAAACTGCACTTAGAGAATTGGACAGAGGTCGCAAACTTGGTGCAAGCCTCGTCGCCTATGGCGAGCCTGACTATCCCACTCGGCTGAAAGAAATTTCAGATGCCCCTCCTTTGTTGTGGATCAAGGGTCGACAAGATCTGCTGAATGCGCCGAGCCTATCAATCGTTGGCGCGCGCAATGCCTCAAGTTTAGGCCGTCGCATGGCAGAGGCTTTATCCCGCGATCTCGGTGCAGCCGGGTATGTTATCATCTCGGGCCTTGCCCGAGGCATCGATGCATCAGCGCACAAAGCGGCGCTTTCATCTGGAACCATTGCAGTAAATGCAGGCGGCGTAGACCACATTTACCCCTCGGAAAACACACAACTATATAACGACATTATTAAACAAGGCCTGATCTTGTCCGAATGTCCAATTGGGCAAACACCGCAAACACGCCATTTCCCACAGCGCAATCGCATCATTTCGGGCATGTCACAGGCAACAATTGTGATCGAGGCCGCTTCGAAATCAGGCAGCCTTATCACCGCGAAAACGGCACTAGACCAAGGCCGCGATATCTGTGCCGTCCCAGGACATCCTTTTGATGCCCGCGCAAGCGGTTGTAATCATCTGATCCGCGATGGTGCGACATTGATACGGTCCGCAGAAGACGTGATAGAGATTTTGCGACCCATCGCAAATCCTACCCATAATACACAACCGAAATTGCCTCTAGACGAGCATCCTCCGAAACAAAAAGACAAACGCTCTCGCCAAGACACGTTTCGCCTGCACCAACAAATACTGAACTGCCTCGGCCCCTCTCCGGTTTCAGAAGATCAGCT
This sequence comes from Paracoccaceae bacterium, assembly GCA_023259435.1. GTDB lineage: Bacteria > Pseudomonadota > Alphaproteobacteria > Rhodobacterales > Rhodobacteraceae > JALRHZ01. The sequence goes on from JALRHZ010000025.1 coordinate 18,024, forward strand.
CATTCGCGATCTTGGAAAAAATTCGTCACAAGTCATAAGCGTTTTGACTGAACTGGAAATTGAAGGCCGCATTGATCGCCTACCCGGGGGGATGTTAACATTGGACACGTCGACCTCACGCCCCCAATGAGGCCTAAAACCCAAAAACAAACTGGCAAATAGCCACGCATTCATCGAAAATAAATTGAGGTGATTGACAAACATATCCTCTGGACATCATGTTCCGCCGCCATAGGTAGACGCATGAGTCGGAAGGAATTCGAATGCCAGTTGTTGTCGTAGAAAGCCCTGCAAAAGCAAAAACAATCAATAAATATTTAGGGTCTGACTACACTGTGCTTGCCTCATATGGGCATGTGCGAGACTTGCCGCCAAAGGATGGCTCGGTTGATCCCGATGCGGGCTTTGAAATGCTATGGGAAGTTGGAAACGACAGCAAAAAGCACGTAAAGGCGATTGCCGATGCGCTTAAGGACGACAACGCCTTGATCCTTGCCACCGACCCCGACCGCGAAGGTGAAGCAATTTCATGGCACCTTGAAGAGACGTTGCGCAAACGCCGCGCCATCAAAAAGGACACACCTGTCAGCCGCGTTGTTTTTAACGCGATCACCAAAGCCGCCGTCACAGAGGCGATGAAAAACCCGCGAGAAGTAGACGCGCCTTTGGTCGAGGCCTATCTGGCCCGTCGCGCGTTGGACTATCTTGTGGGGTTCAAACTGTCGCCCGTTCTCTGGCGCAAATTACCCGGTGCGAAATCGGCCGGACGCGTTCAGTCTGTTTGCCTGCGTTTGATTGTCGAACGCGAAATGGAGATTGAGGCGTTTAATGCCCAAGAATACTGGACCGTAAAGGCCATTTTACAAACACCACGCGGCCAGGAATTCGAGGCGCGCCTTGTATCTCTTGCGGGCTCCAAGCTGGACAAGATGGACCTCTCAAACGAAACCAAGGCAGATCTGGCTGTTCAAGCCATTCGCAGCCGTGATTTGACCATCACATCAGTCGAAGCAAAACCAGCAAGCCGCAACCCATCCGCGCCATTCATGACCTCGACGCTACAACAGGAAGCGAGCCGGAAATTCGGCATGGGTGCGCGGCAAACCATGAACGCCGCACAACGTCTATACGAGGCCGGCCACATTACATATATGCGGACCGATGGCATCGACATGGCCCCAGAGGCAGTTATGGCCACGCGAGATGCGATCAAGGATCGTTATGGCGAAAATTATATTCCGAAATCGCCTCGCATGTACAAAAACAAAGCGAAAAATGCCCAAGAGGCGCACGAATGTATCCGCCCAACGGACATGACCCGCGATGCTGCCAGCTTAAAATTGACAGACGCAGATCAGCGTAAACTTTATGACCTTATTTGGAAACGGACCATTGCATGCCAAATGGAAACTGCCAAATTTGAACGTACAACGGTCGAGATTGGTTCCGAGGATGGTCAGGTCGGATTGCGCGCCACAGGCCAAGTTGTGACATTTGACGGATTTCTAAAGGTGTATGAAGAAGGTCGCGATGACCGCGTGGTCGATGACGACGACAAGCGCCTTCCACAAATTATGCAAGGCGAACCTGCCGTCAAAAATAGCATCACACCAGATCAGCATTTCACACAACCACCCCCCCGCTATACCGAGGCAACTTTGGTCAAGCGGATGGAGGAATTGGGCATCGGACGTCCGTCCACATATGCTTCTGTGGTGACAACGATCCAAGATCGTGAATATGTGCGCAAAGATCAAAACCGCCTGTATCCCGAAGATAAGGGGCGGATTGTAACGCTCTTCTTGCTGAACTTTTTCCGCCGTTACGTTGAATATGATTTCACAGCCGGCCTAGAGGATCAGTTGGATCACGTCTCTTCGGGTGAGGCCGATTATAAAGACGTGTTGAGCAATTTTTGGCGTGATTTCTCTGCTGCGATTGCAGAAACATCAGATTTACGTATCACAGAGGTCTTGGACGTATTAGACGCGGCCTTAGCGCCGCAACTCTATCCCCCACGCGAAGATGGATCAGATCCTCGCGTGTGCCCACAGTGTGGGACAGGTCAACTTCACCTGAAAACATCGCGAACTGGCGGCTTTGTCGGCTGTGGCAATTACCCAGAGTGCCGCTATACGCGACCTATCGCAGGAGATGCGGACGATAGCGGGGATCGCGTATTGGGCGAAGATCAAGGCGATGAGATTAGCCTTAAATCAGGTCGCTTTGGTCCCTATGTCCAACGTGGCGAGGCCACCGCAGATGTGCCAAAGCCCCCACGGGCCAGCCTTCCAAAGGGATGGTCGCCGTCGGACATGGATTTGGAAAAAGCCTTGATGCTCTTGAATTTGCCACGTGAAATTGGCCCGCATCCAGAAGATGGTGAAATGGTCGAGGCAGGCATTGGACGCTATGGCCCCTTTGTCAAACACGGACGCACCTATGCCAATATCAAAGAAGTGGATGATGTGTTTACCATCGGGATGAACCGGGCTGTCGAAGAATTGGCGAAAAAGGCTTCTCGTGGCGCAGGGGCGCGCGGCGCTGCTGCAAAGCCGCTAAAAGAGCTGGGCGAACATCCCCAAGACGGCGGTCCGGTTAATGTCATGGATGGGCGTTACGGGCCCTACATTAAATATGGCAAGATCAACGCAACACTTCCTAAAGACGTTGAACCGACGGATGTCACTATGGATATGGCTGTCGCTTTGATTGCGGAAAAAGCAGCTAAGGGTGGCAAAAAGAAAGCGACCAAAAAGAAATAGGGCACGGGTCCCTAGTTTAAGACCATAGTCAAAAGGACCGTAAGACACAGCCATCCGTAACAAATACGGATGGCGTTTTGCAGAAAGATTGCGCGACCGCATAGGCCGAGAGAACTTTGGGAACGTAGTTTCGAGTTTCTTCAAAATCTGGCACACCGCCCGAGCGTT
>JALRHZ010000261.1 GCA_023259435.1 Paracoccaceae bacterium
CAAACTAATAACAGAACCATGAAATTCTCCTTTGCCGTAACCCTTCTCATCGCTTCCACCAACGCCATCCAAATGAGAGGCGCTGCTTGCGTTGCCGCCACTGCCCCAGCCACCGGATGCGTTGTTGAGGGATCCACCACCGCTTGCGAGTGCCCAAAGCTCCACCAAGCTGCCAAATGCGTTGCTGCTACCGCCCCAGCCACCGGATGTGTTGAGGAGGGATCCACCACCGCTTGCGAGTGCCCAAAACTCCACCAAGCTGCCAAGTGCGTTGCCGCCGCTGCTCCAGCCACCGGATGCGTTGAGGAGGGATCCACCACCGCTTGCGAATGCCCAAAACTCCACCAAGCCGCCAAGTGCGTTGCCGCCGCTGCTCCAGCTACCGGATGCGTTGAGGAGGGATCCACCACCGCTTGCGAGTGCCCAAAACTCCACCAAGCCGCCAAGTGCGTTGCCGCCGCTGCTCCAGCCACCGGATGCGTTGAGGAGGGATCCACCACCGCTTGCGAGTGCCCAAAACTCCACCAAGCCGCCAAGTGCGTTGCCGCCGCTGCTCCAGCCACCGGATGCGTCGAGGAGGGATCCACCACCGCTTGCGAGTGCCCAAA
>JALRHZ010000262.1 GCA_023259435.1 Paracoccaceae bacterium
CCTGGAAGATCCGCTCGAGCTGCTCCTGGAAGTGGCGCAGCGCCGTCTCGGCCTCCTCCAGGGTGATGTCACCGCGGCCGATGAGGGACTCGGTGTAGTGCTTGCGCACCGAGCGCTTGGCGTCGATGATCTCGTACATCAACGGCTGCGTCAGCGACGGATCGTCGGCCTCGTTGTGGCCGCGGCGGCGGTAGGTGACCAGGTCGATGACGACGTCCTTGTGGAAGGTCTGCCGGAAGTCGAAGGCGAGCTCGGCGACCTTGACGACGGCCTCGGGATCATCGCCGTTCACGTGGAAGATCGGCGCCTGGATCATGCGGGCCACGTCGGTCGGGTAGACCGACGAGCGTGAGTACTGCGGGGAGGTGGTGAAGCCGACCTGGTTGTTGACGACGATGTGGAGCGTGCCGCCGGTGCGGTAGCCCTGGATCTGCGACATCTGCAGGGTCTCGGCCACGACCCCCTGACCCGCGAAAGCGGCATCACCGTGGATGAGCACGGGCAGCACGTTGTACTTGTCCTCGTGCGGCAGGCGGTCCTGCTTGGCGCGGACGATGCCCTCGAGCACCGGGTTGACCGCCTCGAGGTGGGAGGGGTTCGCGGCGAG
>JALRHZ010000263.1 GCA_023259435.1 Paracoccaceae bacterium
CATCGTGGCATCCAAATTGCGATGTAATTGGCTAAGCTCGACGCGCATGTCGCCACGCAATGCGGCGTCCAAATTCGATAGGGGTTCGTCAAACAAAAATATCTTGGGATTACGCACGATTGAACGACCAATCGCGACACGTTGGCGTTGGCCACCTGATAATTGGCCTGGCTTTAGGTTCAATTTATCGGTCAACTGCAAGATTTCAGCGGCGCGGTGAACGCGCTCATCCATTTCGGCCTTTGCCATTTTTTGAACGCGCAGCGGAAATGCGATGTTTTCATAGACGGACAGATGCGGATAAAGCGCATAAGATTGGAACACCATAGAAATGCCGCGATCGACTGGATGGGCCTCGCTGACATCTTGGCCATCGATAATGATTTGGCCTGATGTTGCTTCTTCTAGGCCTGCGATGATCCGCAATAAGGTGGATTTGCCACACCCGGATGGGCCAACAAAAACAACGAATTCCTTATCCTTGATGGCAAGGTCGATGTCGTGCAAAACTTTTGCCGTTCCAAACGATTTTGAAATTGATTTTAGATCAAGCGTCGCCACTTATTCTGTCCTTTGTATTAAGAATGGTGGCCCTTTCGGGCC
>JALRHZ010000264.1 GCA_023259435.1 Paracoccaceae bacterium
TATGGCAAGTCACCATCAAGCTAAGAGGAGCAGTTATCAGCGATCCGCGCATCAATGAGCGTATTCGGGTCTCCGAGGTTCGACTTGTCGGGCCCACCGGTGAGCAGGTTGGCGTAGTTGGTATCGAGCAGGCACTAAGGATGGCGCAGGAGGCAGATCTCGACCTAGTCGAGGTTGCCCCAGGTTCCACCCCTCCGGTCTGCAAGATCATGGATTACGGCAAGTTCAAATACGAGGCCGCTCAGAAGGTGAGAGAGTCTCGCAAGAACCAGGTAAACACCATTCTGAAAACCGTCAGATTCGGTCTCAAGATCGATGACCACGATTATCAGACCAAGGTCAACCAGGTTCAAAAGTTCCTTCGAGCTGGCGACAAGGTGAAGGTGATGGTCGTCTTCCGAGGTCGTGAGCAGTCAAGGCCCGAAATGGGCGTGAAGCTGCTGCAGCGACTGAGTGAACACGTGGCCGAATTCGGAACCGTTGAGTCGACTCCATCAATTGATGGACGAAACATGGTGATGGTGATTGGACCACTTCGCAACAAAGCTGAGGCAAGGGCCGAGGCAAAGAAGTCCCAAGCCAAGGGCGCAGCCC
>JALRHZ010000265.1 GCA_023259435.1 Paracoccaceae bacterium
GGGCACCTTCAAAGACCGCCACTACCTTGAACGAACACCGCATCTTTTTCTCGAAGGCATGCTGATTGCGGCTTGGGCTGTCGAGGCCGAGACCTGTTTTATCTACATGCGCGATGAGTATCCGGCGGTGCTGCACATCTTGCGAACCGAGATCAAAGCGCTTGAGACCGCGGGCATCGTGGCCCCCGGTTATATCGACCTGCGCCGCGGTGCAGGGGCCTACATCTGCGGCGAAGAAAGCGCCATGATCGAAAGCATCGAAGGCAAACGCGGTCTGCCCCGCCACCGCCCTCCTTTCGTGGCTCAGGTGGGCATCTTCGGCCGGCCAACGCTCGTTCACAATGTCGAAACGCTTTACTGGGTTGCGCGCGTGTGCCGTGACGGACCCGAGCTTCTGACAAGCGTTGAAAAGAACGGTCGCAAAGGTCTGCGAAGCTATTCGATCTCGGGTCGTGTGACAGCTCCGGGTGTCTATCTGCTGCCTGCCGGGTCGACGATCATGGACCTGATTGATGCCGCTGGCGGCATGATCGAGGGGCATGTCTTCAAAGCCTATCAACCGGGTGGACCATCCGCCGGGTTGCTACCC
>JALRHZ010000266.1 GCA_023259435.1 Paracoccaceae bacterium
ACCGCAAAACCGCAGTGTCCGACCTCATTCATGCGGCGACATTTGACGATTTTCGCGCCTTGCCGGAAATCATTGGCTCGCTGCAATAATTCGTGGCCTTGCCCCTTGCCCTTATCGGCAAATCGGGTATTTAGGCCTCCACGTCGGGCTATAGCGCAGCCTGGTAGCGCGTCCGTCTGGGGGACGGAAGGTCGCAGGTTCGAGTCCTGCTAGCCCGACCAACAAAATCGCCCGCCCGCTCTGGGCGGGCGTTTTGCTATGGGAGGCAAAGATGACCGGTGTACTGCCCAGCCAACGTATCCGTGACCTGATGCAATCGGGCGCGATCACGGCGACGACTGACTACGTAGACGGACAAATCCAACCTGCGAGCCTCGATCTGCGCCTCGGCACCGTGGCTTACCGCGTTCGTGCCTCGTTCCTTGCGGGCGAAGGCCGCACCGTCGCGGACCGCCTCTCTGAATTTGAAATGCACCGCGTGGACCTCACGAATGGCGCTGTTCTGGAAAAAGGCTGCGTCTATGTTGTCCCGTTGATGGAGAGCCTCGCTCTCCCCGACGGCATTCAGGCTGTGGCAAACG
>JALRHZ010000267.1 GCA_023259435.1 Paracoccaceae bacterium
TGCGCAGCCTGGGCTACGGCGAGCGGCTATTGCCGCGCAGCGATTTTACCCTGTGCCAACAGGTGGTGCTGATCGGCTCGGGGATGTTGTGGAACATCTATTTCGGCACGCTGGCCTTGATCGCGGGCTTTGTGCTGGCCACGGCCGTGGCCATGGGCAAGGCCGCGCGCAACCCGGTGATTGCCAAAATCAGCGCATGGTTCATCTTTATCTTTCGCGGCTCGCCGCTGTTTATCCAGTTTTTCTTTGCCTATTTCCTGTTTCTCTCGCTGAAAAACGCGGTGCCGTTTTTTACCGTGCTCACCAGCGCATGGGCGGGGGCCTTGGTGGTGCACCGCCGCCTATTCGGGCGAAATTTTCTACGGCGCGCTGCAATCTGTGCCCAAAGGCGAAAGCGAGGCGGCAGATGCCTATGGCTTTGGGGGGTGGAAAAAGTTTCGCAAAATCACCTGGCCCACCATGCTGCGCCTGGCCTGGCCTGCCTATACCAACGAGGCGATTTTTCTGTTTCACGCCACAACGCTGGTATTTTTCAGCGGCTTTCCCGCCCAAAGCCAACGGGGTGATGCGCTGTATT
>JALRHZ010000268.1 GCA_023259435.1 Paracoccaceae bacterium
AGCCTGACGGCCAAGTTCGTTCAGACACTGTTGGTGTTCCGTCACCAGGTGTTGAGATCAAAATCGCTGACAACGGCGAAGTGTTCTACCGTTCCCCTGGCGTATTCGTGGAGTACTACAAGAACGCAGACAGCACCGCAGACACCAAAGACGCCGAGGGCTGGGTTGCAACTGGTGACGCGGGCTTCTTTGAAGATGGCTCTGGTCACCTGCGTATCATCGACCGCGCTAAAGACGTCGGTAAGATGGCTGACGGGTCTATGTTCGCGCCGAAGTTTGTTGAGAACAAGCTGAAGTTCTACCCGAACATCCTTGAGGCCGTTGTCTTTGGTAACAACCGTGATCGCTGCGTTGCCTTTATCAACATCGACTTAACGGCTGTTGGTAACTGGGCTGAACGAAACAACATCGCTTATTCGTCCTATCAGGAATTGTCGCAGCACCCGAAAGTGCTTGAGATGATCCGCGAGCACGTCGAAGAAGCGAACGCCAGTGTTGCGCAAGATCCGATGCTGGGTGGCTGCCAGATCCATCGCTTCCTTGTTCTGCATAAAGAACTGGACGCAGATGATGGC
>JALRHZ010000269.1 GCA_023259435.1 Paracoccaceae bacterium
ACGCTCTGCCAATTTGTTGTGCTCATCGCTCGGCGTGATTTCCTCGTGATCATGACCATGGACGTCTGGGTTTTCTTCGTGCCATAGCTGATGCGCGATTTGTTTTGCTTCTGCGTCAACCAATGACGGTGGCAAATCAAACGCGACCATTTTGTCCAACGCGTCCAACAGTTCACGTTTCATCACAGCGCGTGCGGCGCCTGCATATTCCGCTTCTAGACGCTCAGCGATTTGACCTTTCAGGCCTTCTAGGTTTTCCGCACCAAAACGTGTTGCCAGCTCATCGTCGATTTCAGCTGCGACAGGCTCTTTGACGTCTTTGATTGTGCAGGTAAAGACCGCATCTTTGCCCGCCAAATTCGCCGCGCCGTATTCTGCAGGGAATGTAACGTTGACTTCTTTAACATCGTCGACTTTCACGCCAACCAACTGATCTTCAAAGCCAGGGATAAAGCTGTTTGATCCCAATACCAGCGGGTAATCTTCTGCAGAACCACCTTCGAATGCTTCGCCGTCAACTTTACCTACAAAGTCCATGACCACTTGCTCGCCATCGCGGGCTTTGGAACCTTT
>JALRHZ010000270.1:0-255 GCA_023259435.1 Paracoccaceae bacterium
TCGGACAGCCAGATGACCTCACCGCCTTGGGGGGTGGGGGCGTCGTTGTTGGCGGCCACGATGGGCAGGTCTTCCACCTCTGGCGCCGGCACGGCCTTGCCGCCATGGTGACTTGCCCCGGCGGCATCGTGGAATTCGAAATCCTCGCGGAACATGTGCAGCAGGTGCTCTTCAAGCCCCATCACCAGCGGATGGACCCAGGTGTCGAAGATCACATTGGCGCCTTCAAACCCCATCTGTGGACTGTAGCGGGCC
>JALRHZ010000270.1:265-572 GCA_023259435.1 Paracoccaceae bacterium
CGCGGAAATCACGGCACAGGGAATACCCAGACGCTTGCCGATATGGCGTTCCATCTGGGTGCCAAGGATCATTTCGGGGGCAAGCGCCTCGATCGCGGCTTCGACCTCAAGGTAATCCTCGGTGATCAATGCGGTCAGGCCGAAGTCCTTGGCCAGCGCACGGATGTCGCGCGCCATTTCGCGGTTGTAGCAGCCCAGGCCCACAACCTCGAACCCCATCTCGTCACGCGCAATCCTGGCGGCCGCCTTCACATGTGTGCCGTCACCGAACACGAATACACGTTTGCCCGTAAGGTAAGTGCTGTCC
>JALRHZ010000026.1:0-20243 GCA_023259435.1 Paracoccaceae bacterium
AGATCCCAGACAGCCAAGCGGCTATTGCCGCAGGGATTGGTATGGTGTTTCAACATTTCAAACTGGTGCAGAATTTTACTGTTCTAGAAAATATTATTCTTGGCGCAGAAGATGGGCCAATGTTGCGGACATCTTTGTCCAAGGCGCGCAGCACTCTGGCGGAATTGGCCGCAGATTATGAATTAAACGTGGATCCCGATGCCCTCATCGAAGATCTGTCAGTGGGCCACCAACAACGCGTTGAAATCCTAAAGGCGCTCTATCGCCAAGCGGATATTTTGATTTTGGACGAGCCCACAGGCGTATTAACGCCAGCTGAGGCCGATCAACTTTTCCGCATTCTCGGGCGTTTGCGCGAAGAGGGAAAGACCATCATCCTGATCACGCACAAACTTCGCGAAATCATGGAGATCACTGATACCGTTTCTGTGATGCGGCGTGGAGAAATGACCGCCACGGTGAAAACAGACGACACGTCTCCTGCGGAGTTGGCAGAGCTGATGGTTGGCCGCAAAGTTTTGCTACGCGTAGACAAAAAACCCGCACAGGTCGGTGACCCTATCCTTGAAATTTCAAACCTCTCGGTGGTTGATGACACAGGCGTCGCGCGGGTAAAGGGCATCGACTTAACGGTTCGCGCCGGTGAAATCCTAGGGATCGCTGGCGTTGCGGGAAATGGCCAATCCGAGCTATTAGAAGTGTTGGGCGGCTACCAAACCGCGACAGGCTCGGTGCGTGTAAATGGCGCAGAAATAGATTTAACTGGAGCGGCCTCGGACGGGCAATCTCGCCGCGCCCGAGGTATCGGGCATGTGCCAGAAGATCGCCAACATGAAGGTCTCATTATGGACTTTGCCGCGTGGGAAAATGTGGCGTTTGGCTATCACAGAGATCCGCGGTACCAATCAGGTTTGCTGATGAACAATTCAGCTATTCGTGGCGATACTGAAGAGAAAATGGGTCGCTTTGATGTGCGCCCTCCCCTGCCCCATCTGGCGGCAAAGAATTTTTCCGGCGGTAACCAACAAAAGATCGTTTTGGCGCGTGAAATCGAGCGAAATCCTGATGTGCTTTTGGTCGGACAACCCACGCGTGGGGTCGACATTGGCGCGATAGAATTCATCCATCAACAAATCGTTGCGCTTCGGGATCAAGGCAAAGCAATTCTGCTTGTGTCGGTCGAACTTGATGAAATCATGTCTTTGTCTGACAGGATCGCGGTCATGTTTGACGGCAAGATTATGGGTGAGCGCCGTCCCGCCGAGACCAACGAAAAAGAATTGGGCCTAATGATGGCCGGTATGACAGAAGGAGCAGCCTAATGCAAAAAATGCCAGCATGGGCCGACATTGTTCTTGTTCCCCTTGTGTCTTTGATCTTGGCCGCGGCTCTTTCGGCGTTGGTTATCGTTGGCATCGGCGAAGATCCCGTTGCCTCTGTAAAGATGATGGTCCAAGGGGCACTCGGCTCCACCTATGGGTGGGGATATACTTTGTATTACGCGACAAATTTCATGTTCACGGGCCTTGCGGTTTCTGTGGCATTTCATGCGCGTATGTTCAATATCGGCGGCGAAGGTCAGGCAATGATCGGTGGATTAGGCGTGGCGCTTGTCGCACTTTACATCCCGTGGCCGCATTGGAGCATGGCGATCATCGGATGTACCATAGGAGCCGCGATTTTCGGCGCTGCATGGGCCTATGTTCCCGCCATTTTACAAGCAAAACGCGGTAGCCATATCGTGATTACAACGATTATGTTCAATTTCATCGCGGCCGCGTTGTTGAATTATCTGCTTGTAAATATTCTAATCCCGCCCGGTTCAATGGACCCCGCAACCGAGAGTTTTCCAGCAGCGACACATTTGCCCACTTTGCATGATCTTTTGGCACCGCTGGGGATCAAATTCTCAAAGGCGGCACCGGCGAATGTCAGCTTAATACTTGCGTTGCTATCGGCTTTTGCGGTTTGGATCCTGATTTGGCGGACGCGGTTAGGGTATGAAATCCGTTCCTTTGGACATTCGGAAAGTGCCGCAAAATACGCAGGTATAAATCCGGTTAAGATCACCGTTATCGCAATGTTAATCTCTGGTGGCTTGGCAGGGATGATGTCAATCAACACCACGATGGGGGAAAGTGAACGGCTTATCCTGAACGCAACCGAAGGCGCCGGCTTTATTGGCATTGCCGTGGCGCTTATGGGGCGCAGTCATCCCTTTGGTGTTGTGCTGGCTTCGATCCTCTTCGGCTTTTTGTACCAAGGCGGTGCCGAGTTGGCGTTGTGGACGAAAATTCCACGCGAACTTATCGTCGTCATTCAGGCTTTGGTGATCCTGTTTACCGGTGCTCTTGATCAAATGGTGCGCGCGCCGATTGAAAAGCTCTTCCTAGCTTTTGGTCGGAAAGGGGTGTGATGTGATGGAATTTTTTTCTGATCTTTTGACGGTATTGGACTCAACATTGCGCCTATCTACGCCACTTTTGTTGGCGTGTCTGGCGGGATTGTTTTCCGAACGCGCCGGAATATTTGATATTGGCCTCGAAGGTAAAATGCTATTTGCGGCGTTTTTCTCGGCGGCGATTGCTTATGTCTCTGGGTCTGTTTGGTTGGGACTATTCGCTGGCATCGCAGGCTCTCTTGCACTTTCGGCATTACACGGGTTGGCGTCCATTACCTTCCGAGGCAACCAATTGATTTCCGGTGTGGCGATCAATTTCTTGGCCGCTGGAATGACGGTCTTGATCGCGCAAAGTTGGTTTCAACAAGGGGGGCGCACGCCATCCTTGTTTGGCGGAGGTCGGTTTGAGGAAATCACACTTCCATTCGCTGATGCCTTATCGGTTGTCCCAATTCTTGGACCAATCTATGCCAACTTGATCTCTGGGCATTCCATATTGGTTTATGTCGCGCTTACTATGGTCCCTGTGGCCTATTGGGTTCTATATCGCACGCGGTTTGGCCTGCGTTTGCGCGCCGTTGGAGAAGCCCCAGAGGCGGTGGACACCGCAGGGGTATCAGTTGTCGGCCTAAGGTATTGGGCTGTCATTATTTGCGGCGTTTTATGTGGGATTGCAGGGGCCTATATGGCCACAGGCCTACAGGCTGGTTTTGTCAAAGACATGACGGCAGGTCGCGGATACATCGCTTTGGCCGCGTTGATATTTGCAAAATGGCGTCCATGGTATGCCCTATTTTCCTGTATGCTTTTCGGATTTCTACAGGCCATCTCGCTTCGCCCCGATTTGTTCCAGAAATATCTAGGGTTTGAGATCCAAGTCCAATTGCTTGACGCCCTTCCCTATCTCTTGACCGTGGTTATTTTGGCCGGTTTCGTTGGAAAAGCAATTCCACCACGGGCCGGCGGCGAGCCATATGTAAAAGAACGATAGTGTGAGAGCACCGATAACGGTGCTCTCTTGCTTTTTCTTCTCACTCTGGTCTAGAGATAAATATGCAAATCTACCTTCCTATCGCTGAGGTTTCGGTCAATACCCTCATGATTTTAGGGCTTGGTGGAATTGTGGGCATTCTGTCGGGCATGTTCGGCGTTGGTGGCGGGTTTTTGTTAACGCCCTTGTTGTTCATGTTTGGGATCCCACCTGCGGTTGCAGTCGCCACAGGCGCAAATCAGATTGTTGCCTCTTCTGTCTCGGGCGTCCTTGCACATTTCAAGCGAAAAACAGTCGATCTAAAGATGGGCTGGGTCTTGTTATCTGGTGGATTAATAGGTGCTGCCATTGGAATTGTGATCTTCAATTATTTGAAATCCATGGGCCAAGTCGATTTGCTCGTCCAGCTGTGTTATGTTGTATTTCTTGGGATCATTGGAAGTTTGATGTTCGTCGAGAGCTTGCGCGCCCTTAGACGAAGCAAATCCGGCCCATATCGCCCAACAAAACGCACGGAACGCACTTGGATGCATTCTCTGCCGCTTAAGATGCGGTTTCGGACCTCTGGCCTTTATATCTCAGTCATCCCACCAATTTTGGTGGGGGCTTCGGTTGGGATATTGTCCGCGATCATGGGTGTCGGCGGTGGTTTTATCATGGTGCCCGCAATGATTTACGTCCTAGGAATGCCCACCAAAGTTGTGATTGGAACATCTTTGTTTCAGATCATTTTCGTCACGGCATTTACAACTATGATGCATGCCACAACCAACCAAACCGTGGACATCGTGTTGGCGTTTCTTTTGCTTATCGGCGGCGTGGTTGGAGCACAGCTGGGCACGCAAATCGGATTGCGTATGCGGGCCGAACAGTTGCGTATTCTATTGGCGCTCTTGGTGATTTTGGTATGCCTCAAGCTGGCCATTGACCTTGTCCTGACACCCAGCGAGATCTTTTCTCTCATGTATCAAAAACCGGGTGCCTCATGAGAGGGATCCTGCGCCTTGGTATGATCGTTCTGCTTTGGATGATGCCCCTTTGGGCCAATGCGGATGAGCGGGTCGTACTTGGGATGAGCCAAGACGAAGTGGCCATTTCCGCAAGCTTTGACGGCTCTCGCATTTTGATTTTCGGCGCGGTCAAACGCGAGGTCCCGATCCCGAGTGACGCTTTGAATGTCGTCATCACCGTTGCCGGTCCCAGCGCGCCAGTCATGGTGCGAAAGAAAGAACGCTATTGGGGCATCTGGGTCAATCGCGATAGTGTTTTAGTCGATGCCGCGCCTAGCTTTTATGCCATTGCGACATCAGACGACTGGACCACAACGATCAAAGACACTGAAGATTTGCGGCACAAAATCTCTATCCCCCGCGCTATTCGGTCCGTGGGTGCCCCGATGAGCGTGTCGAATGCACAGGACTTTACCGAAGCGATCATTCGCATTCGCACCGAGAGCGGCCATTTCGCATTGAAAGAAAACACCGTTCGTCTGGATCAGGAAACCCTGTTTCAAACCGAAATCGAGATGCCGGCCAATTTGACCGAAGGCATATATGATACGCGTATTTTCCTGACCCGAGAGGGCAACGTTGTTGACCTATTCGAGACTAGCATTGTCGTTAAAAAAGTCGGACTAGAGCGGTTTTTATATAATCTCGCTCAGGACAAACCATTTCATTATGGCATATTATCCCTCATCATCGCGATGATTGCCGGATGGAGCGCATCGGCATTTTTTGCGATGATTAGAAATTCCTAAAGGTGCGTTAGATGCTTTTATCTCGATCTTCACGCCGATCTGATTTTGCAGCGATCTATCCGTTGCAAACACGTTGGATGGACAACGACCAATACGGCCATATGAACAACGTGGTTCATTATTCGCTGTTTGATACGGCAATTACAAATTGGCAATTGGATGCCAATGTCTTTGACGCCGCAGGCCAAGACAGATTGTTTATGGTGATTGAGAGCGGATGCAAATATTTCGCCGAGGCCGGATATCCCGATTTGATCCACGCAGGCTTGGGGGTCGGCCATATCGGCACCACGTCGTGGCGCTATGAGATTGCCCTATTCCGAAACGACGAGGATACCCCCTTTGCGGTCGGGTTTTTCGCCCAAGTCCAAGTCAGCGCCACAACCCGTAAACCTGTGCCATTGACCGAACCTATGCGCCACGCATTTGAGCAGATAAAGCTAGGCTAATTTACGGCTCGCGCAGCGCTTCTCTTGATTTGTACAGCGGTTTCAACAGATACTGCAAAACCGTTTTTTCTCCTGTGTGCAGCTCTGCTTGGGCCTGCATACCGGGCCGGATTTGAATACGCGCTTGGCGATCCGTAAGGCCTGCCATGTCAATCTTGATCCGCACTTTATAATGGGCCGATTGATCCGGATTGGCCACGTTTTCATCTTTGAACGTATCTGCAGAGATGACATCCACATACCCCTTTAGAGTGCCGTAAATCGTGTAATCATAGGCGCTTAGCTTGATTGTCGCCTCTTGACCGGGACGGATATTGGCAATGTCTTGCGGTTTGACATTGGCCTCGACAAAGATTTCCTCGTCCAATGGAATGATCTGTAAGATTTCTTCGCCAGGGCGCACAACACCGCCAATCGTGGTGACATTTAGGTTATTCACGACCCCGCGCATGGGGCTTACCAAAATGGTTCTGTTCAGCTGGTCAACCGACGCCTTTAGATTTTGGCGTAACATTCCGAGTTCTTTCAAGACATCCGAATATTCGGTTGCACGGTCCAATTCTGTCGAGGTGACGATTTCATTCAGTTTGATCTGCGCATCCGCCAAAGTTTTACGGGCCCGCGTGACCTCGATCAAAGCGACAACTTTTTTCTTCAGCATATTTTCAAGCAAAGCGGTCTCTTTTTCTGCTTGATCCAAGACCTTTTGCGCGCCATCGCGGCCACTTGCAAAATCCATTTGCCGCGCGCGCAATAGCGCGAGTTCGGATGCATAAATCTCTGGGTTCTGGTTTGCAACTTCGGGGCTTACTTCAAACTCATATGCACCCGACATTTCTGCCTCAAGACGGGCTTTGCGGATTTCTAGGGCGATGATCTGTTCGCGCAGTTCATCGACAGATGACTGAAATTTGGTGGATTGCAATCGCGCCAGAATATCCCCTTTGTTGACCACGTCCCCCTCGGACACAGCCAACTCGGCAAGGATGCCACCTTCGAGGTTTTGAATAATCTGTGGACGTGACGAAGAAATCATTTCACCATCGGCGCGTACGATTTCATCAATCCATGCAAATGCCGCCCATAGAATAAACGCCCAGACGGAAATCGCGCACAGCCAAACAACAAGGCTTGGCCCGCGCATCGCAGAGCGTAATTCACCGGCATGGGATAACTGTGGGGTTACAAATGTCATGCTTTGGCTTCCTTTACGTCTTTGGGACCGCGTAAATGTGCCAAAACGGCATCGCGCGGTCCGTCGACGGCCAATCGGCCGTTTTGCATCACAAGGGTGCGTTCTGTGATTGACAGAATTGGGACACGGTGGGTGGCGACGATTGCGGTGCGCCCCTCAAGCCACGTTTCCAGCCGCGAAATCAAGGTCGCCTCCAGAGTTTGATCAAGCGCCGCTGTGGGTTCGTCCAAGAGACACACGCGGGGGTCTTGGAGCCATAGGCGCGCCCATCCAATGGATTGGCGTTGCCCAATAGATAGCCCTTGACCCCCATCGTGGATTTGTAAGTCCAACCCTTTGGGATGTGACTTAACGAACTGGCCTAATCCGGCGAAATCCAGTGCCTGATACAAACGGTCATCGTTCGTCTGCATCAAGGACGGATTTAAATTTTCACGCAGGCTTCCGGTAAATAGACGAACGTCTTGACCAAGATAGCCTATGAGACGGCGCAAGTCCTTTGGCGCGATTTGCGCCATATCTGTGCCGTCAATTAAGACAGTGCCCTTTGTCGGCGCGTATAGGCCGGACAAAAGTTTCAACAGCGTCGATTTGCCTGCACCATTTGTGCCCAGAACCGCAACCTTTTGACCCGGTTGGATGAGGATAGACGGCACATCAACGTTGGCGGGGCTATCGGCATCATAGCGAAACACAACTTCACGCAGCTCAAATTGTCCTTTTAGGGTGTCACGGCGCAAATAGACGCGATCCTCTTGTGTATCCTGTGGGGCCGCCACCACGTGATCCAGCGCATCAAGCGCAGATTTCACATTCCCCCAACGCGACAAAGTGGACGAGAGTTGTGTTAAAGGCGCCAAGGTACGGCTGGTTAGAATGCCAACGGCGATGATTGAGCCCACGGAAAATTCACCCGCAAAGACCAGATAGGTACAGGTGATTACTGCGCCAATGTAAGTGGCTTGTTGAATGCCTTGGCTCCAAAACGTCAGCAATGACGACAATTTACGCTGATCCGAAGATTTGGACGCGCCAACGGCAATCAACTCGGACCAGACACGGCGTACACGTTCTTCGCGGCGCTGCGTTTTGATGGTGTCTAGTTCAACAACCACCTCTTGCAGCAACCGGTTGGTTTTTGAGCTTGCTGCTTGGATTTCCTCGGTCGAGGTCATGATCTTGGGTTGCAAGAGCAAGCTTGGCAAAATCATGATCGCGCCGCCCAAGAGCAAAACAAACATCACGTTGCCCGCTATCGAATATACAACCGCCAAAAAGATCACCACAAAGGGGATATCGGCCAATGTGCTTACCGATGTCGCGGTAAAAAATTCACGAATAGAGCTAAACTCTCGCACGGCAGAAAACAACTGTGAGGGCGAGCGACCAGCGGCATCCGAGCGCATTCCCAAAAGACGATCCATCAACGTGGTTTGGGCAACCATTTCAATTTGCCGCCCTGCGCCGTCGACCAATCGCGCACGCGCCATTTTTAAAGACGCCTCTAGGGCAACCGCGACAAAGACCCCACTGGCCAAAACCCAAAGCGTCGCTTCGGATTGGTGCGGGATGACACGATCATAAACCTGCAAAGAAAACAGTGCCACCGCGACAGCCAAAAGGTTGGCCACAAATGACCCAAGCGCCACCTCAGCAAATTGTCGTTTATAGGGGACAAATGCCGACCAAAACCAATGCGATGTGCGTGCAACATGCGCGTGATTTCTCTCTAGGTCCTCTAGCGGAACCCACGCATGTAACGCTTGGCCTGCGAAAAATTGTCCAAACTCGGCGATGGGAACCAAGGTTTGCTTTGATGCAACAGTGGGATCAAACATGATCACATCATCCCCGTCGCGCCCGATGACCAAGACCAAATGGCCGCTGGTCATTTGAACAAAGGCGGGCAAAGCAACCGCGCTAAACTCTTTGGCTGGGGACACGGATGTCCGCAAACCAAGCTTTGCCAATGCAGCGGCAATATGCTCAAGGCTCAGGGTCTCAGTATCGCCTTTGGCTGTACTGATCGCTTCGCACAACTCATGCTGCGCCGCATCAAAGCCAAAAGTCCCACAATAGACCCGTGCCGCCTCGGCGTGTTCGATGATTTGATCCTCAAATTGGGCCGGCTGAATCGTCGCCAACACCTTTGGGGTGTCCGCCTTTGGGGTCATGCCATCAATTCGCAAAGGGACAGTATTTGTCATATATCTGCCCCATCTGCCAATTGGCCTAGATCACGCGCAATCATCAAATTGTAACGTGCTGCTTTGTACTTGTGTTCTGTTTGCGCCTTTAGCGCCCGCGCCCAAGTTTCATAGACGCCAACAACATCCATAACCTGCCGCTGACCAGCCTCATATTGTTGTTGGAAAATATCCAAATTGCGCTTGGCCTGTTGGGTCATAACGTGCGCCTCTTGTTCTGCACGAACAGAGGCTTCTAGCTTTGACTGTAGCCCCATTAGGCTACGCCGGCTGTCTTCTTGTGCTTGTGCAACCTTGCGTTGGGCCGCCTCAGAGGTCGCTTCTATCGCCTGAAGACGCGCACCGGTTCCCAAATCAAACAAGCTATCCGATGTAATTTGCAGGCCATAATCCGTAGGCCAAGTGCCTCCGCTTGCTGTCGCACTCAGACCAGGTAGGTTGCCCGCCCGCTCTATTGTCGCAGCAGCAATATCGCGTTCTTTTTCGGCACTTGCCTTTAGAACTGCTAGGGGAGCATAGGACATATTCGCCGCTGAAATGCGACCCATGCCTTTGACGTCGTTTAAGGGCCGATCCGACATCGAGTTTAGCTCGGCCAATGCGGTACGGGCTTGTTCCTCACCTGCATGCAGATCCGCTTCGATTTCAGAGAGTTTGTGGTTAATGACGTTGAGGTCCGACATATCGGACACACCACCTTTGACGCGCTCATTCATGATCCATTTGAAATGGCTCATGTCCTTATGCGCGCGCTCAGAGAGGCGTGCAATCTCGCGGCCTTGCTCTGCCTCAAGATATAGGTTCAACGCCTCATAGACACGATCATTTGTGTCCTGTGACAGGACAACTGCAGCAACTTCGACGTCTGCCTTGGCAAGGTCACGCTCGGCCTTTTTGCGACCATTGTCGAACAGAACCTGTTCCACAACCAAATTGGCAACAAATTCACCCAACGACGTCAGGCTAATACGCGGACCGATAGAGGGCAGCCAGTTTTTCGCCACCGCTTCAGAGCGCAACCGCGCGGCGCGCAGCTCTGCTTGGGCCACGCCCGCATTCGTCGCAAGGACTGAGGCAGCAACTTGTGCATAGGGGTCGCCTGTCCCAAGCGCTGAGCGGCGAGATTGAAGAGTTGGAATAATATCTGAGGCGTTTGAGGCAACCTCAGTTGAGGTTGCAGACGTATCCGCAGAGCCTGTCCCCTGAAAAAGACCGCCTCCGATATTGGATGCCATACACCCTGTTAGCAACGGAAGTGCACATAAAAGTGCCGCCCGCCGCAATAATTGCCTGTGCCTCATGTCCGCCTGTCCCCGTTTTCCGGTGTATTCAGGTTTTTATTGGGCAGGGCCACATAACGCAGCCCCGCCAAAAATCATTAAATGATAACGTTATCAATATGGTCGTCGACCAAGACTGTGGCGTCATCGCCCAACGTATAAACGTTGTAGCTGTTACCCTCACTATCCGTCTGTGTCCCTGTATGCACGGCGCCGGTTAGCGTCACTGTGTCATCCGATCCGCCAAAGATGGTCACAGAGTTTTCGTCTTGGCTTAGGCCTAGAACCTGTTCTTCGGTCAAGGACACTTCTGCTTCTTTCGCAAGACGCAAGTCGATTTTTTCAACGTTTAGATTTGCATCCACAACGTCATCGAAATCAATCGACAAACTACCGGTTTGGTCCCATGCCAAGAGGGTTGAAGCGGAATTTCCTGCATCGTCTTGGCCTGTGATCACCAAGGTCGTTCCATCAAGAATACGCTCGCTTGATGCGATGCGAATTTCGATTTCATCCAAACCCGACGCACTAAAGTCGCCCGCGATGTCAAAATCCTGTTGGCTGGGTGAATAGACCTCGCCGCTATCAGAAATTGTCACCACATCAACATCTTCGCCCATATCTTGGACATAGAGACGTGTTAGGATTGTGTCATCTTCACCGCCGGTATTTTCAAGGATACGTGTGCCTTCCTCAAAAATTGTTGGACCTTCTGGGATGATCGTGTCTATGCGCACGGTTTCGTTTGTTGATGCAACATTGCCAGCTTCGTCGGTTGCAACAACCGTGTATCCGACAGTGGCATCAATTTCGCCAACATCTTCACTCGGGATAGTAACGGTCCAGTTTCCGTTCTGATCCACTGTGGCCGCATAAGTTTGGCCGCCAAAGACAACCGAAACTTCAGAACCAGGCTCGACTAGGCCACCTAGAACAAGACCATTGGCCATTTCCTCGGTGTTTACCACGTTGTCATTGCCTGAGACCAAATCATCTGCGGTGAGCTGATTAACATAGGTATCGATATCAACCGTGCCTGTTGTGACCGACTGGTTTCCGGCCGCATCTGTTGCCACTGCGGTAACGGGCAATCCTGTTTCCACGTTCCCATTCGGGATCACAGAGGTCGGCACATCCAATGTCCATGTGCCATCTGCCGCCACAGTTGCAGGCAAGGTCATTCCACCCACTGAGACCATAACAGTTGACCCGGGCTCGGTTGTACCCGTCAACTCAAACGTCGATTGATCGCTTTCGGCCGCGTTGATGGTGCCATCTTGGCCCGTGGCTTCGGTATCAACGTCCACGTTCGTGACGGTATCAACCCGAACAGTTCCCTGTGTGGTCGCAGTATTATTATACGCATCTGTCGAGGTGACAGAAATCGGCAAATCATATTCACCACCTGCCAAGGATCCTGCGGCCACGCCAACAGTCCAGACACCGTTTGCATCCGTAGTTGTCGCATAATCAGTCCCGTTTACGGTCACAACCACATTGGAATTGGGCTGTGCCGTTCCGGTAATCGCAACTTCACCACCGGCCTCGGTGTTGTTCACCGTATTATCGCCACCGGACAACCCTGTGTCCAAGGCAACAGAGGTTTGTGTGTCGACAACAACCGTCTCTGTATAGCTGGCCGAGTTGCCGAATGAATCCGTGGCCGTAATGGTCGCTTCGGTGGTGTATTCGCCACCGCCCAATTGATCAGTGCCAAAATTCACTGACCAATTGCCGTTTTCATCAACGGTTGTTGTTTGCGTATGCCCGTCAATAACAACTTCGATTGCGGCTCCAGGTTCGCTGGTTCCTGTGATCGTGACACCCGACGCAGTATGGACAGTCTCGTTAAAGCTATCGCCGGTCGAATCCGTGCCAGATTCGACGTCTACAACAGGAGGTGTTGTATCAATCACAACCTCAGGGCCTTCAAGTTCGGTGACTTCTCCATCTGGATCCGTAACAGTCACATCAACTTCGTGCGACCCGTCCCCTGGGAAAGTGTCGCCTTCGAAGTCAACGGTCCAGTTCCCGTCAGGATCAACCGTTGTTGTCTCGGTGTTTCCGTTGATGACAACTTCGACCTCTGCACCAGGCTCGCCCGTGCCTTCGATTGTGACAACTTCGTCACTTTCATCAAGATCGTCGCCACCCATAGATTGGTCGCCGGTGATGACAGTTGGATCAACATCAGGATCCGGTGAGGCCGTTGCACCGCCGTTTCCGCCGCCACCATTTGTGATCGCATCTACGACAACAGCACCGCCCAAAAGCGTACCGGCAACAGCGCCTGCGTTCAACAAGGATGGCGCAAGAAGCATACCCGCACCGAGCATCGACACCTCTTCCGAGGCGTAATCGGCTGCCACTGGCGCCGCTTCGGCCAGACCTAGTGGCGCTGGCTCATTGTAGAAATATAGGTCTTCTGCTGGGGACCATTTTCCCCATCCGCTTGCATCTTGATAGGTTGCGTACAGCACACCTTCTTGTTCGTCCGCAAATGCCACTTCGGTCAAAATACCGCCCGAGCTTATGAAAACGCGCGCATCGTCTGCGTTAAAATAATTAGATAATACAATCTGATTTCCATCGGACAACGTAATCACAAGATTAGAACCATCACGTTCATATCCCGCAATTTGATGTTGCGATAGATTCATAGAAACTTCTTGGCCGGCTCCAACGTAAACCGTATTGTCGCCGCTTGAAGGGGACACAGCTGATCTTTGGACAACGCCCATATCACTGTGCACAACGAAATCAATCGTCTGCATAACTTTTACCACTCTACCTCAATATGACCATCGTTGGGTCTTTTGTTTTTATTACCGACTTTGGTAATATTTTTATCGCCACTTTTCTAGCCAAATTTTTCCATATTTATACTTTTGAGACGAATCAAGACGCACTTGTTGTTGAAATACAACGCTTTGCCTTTGTGAAAGAAAGCCAAAATCAATTATCAACTATCTGTTTTTACAATATATTTTATATTTTCTATCTGATTTTCATGCATAAGGTCGGGTATTCATGAAATGCACGACAAAGGAGATTTGACATAAGATAATCACCCAAAAGATGTGCAAAGTAACGAGTTTTAGATGAAAAATGACAGTCAGAATACCGAAATCATTCAAGACTGGACGTCGGCGTTGCGGGCGTTAAACACCTTGGCCACCCATGTCATGGAAAGCGCAAACGCGGCAAATGATGAGAACCTTTCAGCAGAAGAAGCGCTGGTTCACATTTCACGTGCAGAGCGCGAATTGGCGCGGGCATATGCTCTTTTAAACGCCAATGACCCAGAGCTTCCTCATTTCTCTAAACTTCTGAAGACTGATCCAAAAAGCGACTAGGCAGTCCAAGCGGGCGGGCGCTTTTCGAAAAACGCATTTATTCCCTCAGAGGCGTCGGGATGCTCCCACGTATCGGCCAAAATTGTAATTGTTTTTTCGATAATTTCGTCTGACACGTCATGACCCAAAGCGCGAATTAGGGCTTTGGACTGCGCCACGGCATGAACACTCAACCCCAAGACCGCTTGCGCCTCGGCTTCTGCACGTGAGCCCAAATCCGCCTCATCTTCAACCATCTGAACCAGCCCGACACGACGCGCCATATCGACGTCAAAAATTTTCGCAGTTGTAAACAGCTCACGCGCAGAGGACGGCCCTACACGACCGACGACATAGGGTGAGATTGTGGCTGGAATTAACCCAAGACGCGCCTCGGTCAATCCAAATTTCGCCCCCGTTTGCGCAATGACGATATCGCAGACCGACATCATTCCAACTCCTCCACCAAAGGCTCCGCCCTGCACTTGACCGATTAAAGGCACTGGCAATCGGTTTAGCGCCTGAAGCATATATGCAAGCCGTTTGGCCTCGGCCATCCGCGTGTCACGATCCGCCTGCATCTGCTCTTGCATCCATCGCAAATCTCCGCCTGCACAGAAAATATCCCCTGCTCCGGACAAAATGACTGCGCGTGCAGATAGGGACGGCGTGAACTGGGTCGCAAAGTCTGTTAGCTCGGCAATCATCTCTTTCGACAACGCGTTTCGTTTGTCTGGACGATTGAGGATCAGCCGTACAATCCCTGTGTCGCTATATTCCACTCGCAAGGTATCAAAAGACGTCATTGGCGTAGCCCCTTTGCAAATTCGCCCAGATGGTTCAGGCGGTCCAAATCTATTCCTGTTTCAATCCCGAGGTCCGCCATTCGCTGTGCCACCGCAAGAGTATCAACATTGCCCGGTGCCCCCGGTGCATAGGGACACCCCCCCAATCCTACGACGGCAGTGTCGAAAACCTCTATCCCCATATCAAGTGAAACCTCGATATTGTCCAAGGCACGGCCGCCTGTGTCATGGAAATGCCCAGCAAGGAGTGAGGCAGGAACAACAGACAAGACCGCATCCAACATCGCGCGGGTTGTCATCGGTGTGGCAGCCCCGATTGTATCACCCAACGACACCTCGTAGCATCCCAAGTCTAACATCGTCTTGGCAACATCGGCCACACGGTCAGGCGCGATATCACCGTCAAAGGGACATTTCACAACACAGGACACATACCCCCGCACAGGGATGCCTTCGAGGCGGGCTGCATCTAGAATTGGACGAAATCGATCGATACTTTCCGCAATGGAACAATTGATATTTGCCTGACTAAATCCTTCGGATGCGGCGGCAAATATGGCAACCTCAGAGGCATTGACCTGTACTGCCGCTTCGAACCCACGCATATTTGGGGTCAACACCGCATATGAGATTTTTGGGTCCCGAGTTATCCCTTGCATAACTTCTGTGGCATCTGCCATTTGTGGGACCCATTTAGGGCTTACGAAACTTGTGACCTCAATTTTGGAAAACCCACAAGCAGAGAGACGGTCCACAAGCGAAATTTTATCCGAGGTTGGAACCTGACGTTTTTCGTTTTGCAATCCGTCTCTTGGACCCATTTCAAACAGCGTAACCTGTGAAGTCATCAGCCTCTCCTTTGTTTCAACCTTGCGTCAGGATGCGATAGGCTGCAATAGATTGTGGAAATGACGTATCGTCCAAAAACAGACCGTCTAGCTATTTGAGGGATAAATGACTGAATTCTCACCTGCCCTATTGTCAGAAATTCGCGCCCGATTTGCGCATGTTGATGCCTGCCCTTTTTCGGGTGAGCGGATCTTTTTTGAAAACGCAGGCGGTGCTTTGACGTTGCAGTCTGTTGTTGCAACCTCGGCCAAGTTTGCCGCCATTCCAGACAATCAGGGACGGGCCAATGCAGGCAGCAAAGCCTTGGTCGATATTATTGCCAAGGCACGCCAGGATGCCTGTGATTTGTTTCATGCCTCAAGCGGACATTTCTTTGTGGGCGAAAGCGGGACCGAGCTTTTGTTTCGTTTGATCCGAAATGCGGCAACCGCAAGCGCAGCTGGCGGTGACATCGTCGGATCCACCGTTGAACACCCCGCTTCACGCAGTGCAGCACACCATTGGGCCGAGCAGACCGGACGCCCCTATCGTGCCATCGCGCATGATGCTGCGGGCGGTTATGTGACCGCGGACAGCTATGCAACATTGATCACACCACACACACGGGTCGCAACGATCCTACATACCTCGCCGGTAAGTGGCATGGGAATGGACGTCGGGGCCATCGCGGCACAGATCCGAGCGATTTCTCCTGAGTGTTATATTATAGTAGATGGCATCCAGCATGCCGCGCATGGGGACATTCAAATCGACCAATATGATATCGACGGATATGTGATTTCGCCGTACAAAATGTTTTCGCGCCATGGGTTCGGGTTTGCGTGGATCTCGGATAGGCTGCGCGCAGCCCCGCATGAGCGCCTTTTAAATGGCCCAGAGGACGCTTGGGAATTTGGAACACGTGATACAGGCGCATATGCGACCATGTCCGATGTTGTCGCCTATTTCGACTGGCTAGGTGGGCAAGTTGGCACTGCGGAAACGCGTGCCGCTCGGATAAACGACGCAGCGCAGGCCATTCACGCCCATGAACACGCCTTAATCCACGCAATGCTGCATGGGATCGACAATCTTGTCGGGCTTGCAGAGATGACCAACATCGACGTGCTCGGCGCCCCAGATGATCCGCGCCGCGAGGGTTTGGTCGGCTTTCGGGTCAAGGGCGTTCCCTCGGCCGATGTCGTTGACTATTTGAATGATGAGGGCATTCGAACACATACGCGCAAAGCCGATCACTATTCCGGCAACATCCTTGATCCTCTTGGATGGGACGATTGCATCAGGGTGTCGTTGTGCCACTATAATACTCTGGATGAGGTTCGACGGCTTTTGGGCACAATGGCGCGTTTTTCAGATTGATATCAGCATAGTTATCAATCGCATAGGCAAGATTGCCGCCAGTTGCGTCCAACCTTGCTTGGGCCTCATCCAAGGTAAAGCCAAGTTTCAACATGAGGATCGCCAATTTTATGTTGCCAGCGAATTTTAGGGCCTCTTCCGCGGCCTCAAGAGACACATCCGCAAGATAGGCAATCGTTCGAATTCCTTGATATCTGAGCTTTGCGTTATCCATTTTCAAATTAACCAAATGACCGTTGTAAACGGCGCCCAATTCGACACCGAAACAAATCGACAACGCGTTAAGAATGATCTTTTGTGCTGTGCCAGACGAAAGCCGCGATGACCCGCATATTAATTCGGTTCCCGTTTCAATCAAGATAGGCAAATTAGCAACTTGCGATAAACCACCCTCTTGATTTGACGACAACGAGATAACGTCTGCGCCATTGCGCCGTGCAACTTCTGCATAGCGAAGTGTATAAGGCGTGCTTCCACTGCTACTTACAGCGATAACACAATCGCCATGCCCAATACGATTTGCTTTGGTTTCGGCCCAATTCACATCATCCTCAGACCGCTCCAGCAGGTAAGAGGACAGAGGGATTGGCCCCACACAATCAAAAAAGAACCGAGATTCCTGTAGCCCATAGCTGCGTGCAATTTCTGAACTATCCATCAAAATCGCCATCGCCGACGCGCCAGAGCCTGCAAAAAATATCCGCCCACCCGATGTATAGGTCCGCGCTTGGATACGGGCCGCACGGGCAATCTCAGAATGCGGAATGACCAAATTCTCGATTGCACTTACTTGTGCACTCACCACACTCTGAGAAATCGCTTCAGAACTCTGAGCTTGCAACAATTTTGAGAGCATATGTGATTTATCTGAGGCCATTTTCTGCGTGATCCTATACCTTTGGATAAAGGATAATTTATCTGCGCAGAATTACATTCCCCCTTATGGGGAGCTACCGTCTCATTTCACAAAATATCGCATAGACTCTTGAAAAAATTATGGGTCGCCCTAACTTTTAGAGCTCCAAAATTGCAATTCTTTGTCATTTTGATATTTTTCACCTATATCAAGCCATGAAAAACGCGCAATGACGTGATCAAGTTTCGCATATCCCCGTTTGATCCAAAAAGCATCAAGTGGGACATAATCCTTTGGGCGCTTTGGATGGTCAGCAGGTCGAATGACACTGCAAAACGCGGCAGAGGTGAACCCAAACCTACGCCCATACGTCTCGCGTTCATCAAAGAAACGATGCCCGATCCCTTGCCCACGATAGTCTGGCAACAAAACGGACTCTGCGAAATAGTAAATTTCGGCGATGTCCAAACCACTGCCTTCAAAAGCCTTCGCAAAGTCACAGGCATGATCGGACATCGGGGCTGCGGTCGAGACGCCCACAAGTCGACCCTTGTCAAAGGCACAAACGGCTATTGCCTTTTCCGAGGCTGCAAAGGGCGCGAGGTAGTCACGCTCGTATTCAAGGTCACCATCGTAAAGATAGGGCCAGTCTCGAAACACGGAAATTCTAAGACCTGCGATGTCATCGATTATCGCGCGCATCTCATCGCCCTGTAACACGCGGATTTGGATCATGAGACCTGTTTGATCCAATCTGAAAGATTATAATAGGTCACCACCCGTGAAATTTTGCCATCTGACAAGGAAAAGAACGAACCAGCCGGCAAGCGGTACGTCTGGCCATGCGCCTCGGGCAGACCACTATCAGTTGCCAAATATGTTCCGTTGACGATATATTCCGCCGCTGCACGGGTGCCATCGTCGGACATAAAAATAACCATTTCCGTGAGGGTCTCTTTGTAACATGCACTCATATGTGCGCAGAACTCTGCAAAGGCCTGTTTTCCGATCCGAATATTGCCTTCATTTACGTGATGTGCCACGTCCTCATGCAGGCAGGCCACCATGCCATCAACATCACCTGCATTGAATGCGTTAAAATATGTCTCAATAATTTGTGTCATCAGAGTGCGCGCCTTTCTCCCCACCGCGCAGTCAGTTCTTTGATGATCTGATCGCGGGTTTGCCTATACGCGGTTATCTTGGTTTCTCGATCTTCGCCTAGTCCAGTAGGGTCCATAATTGGCCAATATTCGACATCAAGATGAAAAAAACGGGTCAATTCCAATGCACGTCTCTGACTTGCTGGGGACAGGGCGACAATCAAATCAAATGAGGATAAATCATCCCCCCATTGCTCCATCTCGTCGAAGCTACGTGATCTATGGCGAGACAGCTCTACATCTAACTCTTGGCACACAGCGATCGCAAACCCGTCAATCTCTAGATCATTCACCACGCCCACGGATTGCACATAGGTGTCCATACCATAGAATTTTTTCATTATTCCTTCTGCCATGGGCGAGCGTACAGCATTGTGGTCGCAGCAGAACAAAATGGACTGGGGCAGCTCTTTTTCCATGTGCTAAGCCCCAAAATGCAAAACACATATTAGCGTAAACAGACGACGCGCTGTGTCGTGGTCCACCTCGGCCTTACCCTGCAGCCGCTCTGCGAGAATTTGCGCACCTTCATTGTGAATACCGCGTCGCGCCATGTCTATGGTTTCGATCTGGCTCGGCGGCATATTTTTCACAGCATCGTAATAGCTTTCGCAGATTGCCCAATAATCTTTGACGACCTGCTTGAACGGAGACAGGCTTAGATGGAATTCGGCGACCTTTTCCGAGGTATCTAAGGCGATATCAAAGATCAGTCGCTTTTCGCGGATGGATAAATCCAAATGATATGGCCCATCTGAAACTTCTGTGCCTTGAACCTTTGCAACCGAAAACACATTCTCTTCGAGCAGATCAAAAATTGCGACTTTGCGTTCCTGTTGTATCTCAGGCGTAGGCGGCGGCAAATTCCGATCATCAAGCTCAATTTGTGTTATTCGTCCCATGACGCATCCTTTTCAGAGAGGAACATCCAGTATTCCACCAGTTGTATGTAAATCAGAACACGGACGCAATCTTTGTCGTACCCTGTTCAAAATGGGTCACCCTGCCCTAGGCGTTACTTGGCATTTAACCCATTCAGACGGGCCGTCACCGAGAGGCCATGCGCCTCAAGGCTCTCAGAGGTGGCAAGCTGCTCGGCCGCGGGTCCAATCGCGCGCAACGCATCAGGCGTCATTTGCGCCAAGGTCGTGCGCTTTAGGAAATCCATGACCGATAACCCACTGCTAAAACGCGCTGAGCGTGCTGTTGGCAAAACGTGATTTGGCCCGCCTATATAGTCGCCAATCGCCTCGGGCGTCCACTGCCCCAGAAATATTGCCCCTGCATGCGTGATCTTTTGGGAATAGGCAATTGGATCCGACACGCATAATTCAAGATGCTCTGGCGCGATGCGATCTGACAGCTCGGCCGCCACGTCCAAATCCGGCACTGTAATGATCGCCCCAAAATCCCGCCAACTTGCGCCCGCGATTGCGCGACGCTCTAGCGTTTCTAGGCGCGCATCAACCGCCTCGGCAACCGCGCGCCCAAAGGCGGCATCATCCGTGATCAAAATGGATTGTGCGCTTTCGTCATGCTCGGCCTGCGACAGCAAATCCAACGCAATCCAATCTGGATTGTTGTTCTTGTCTG
>JALRHZ010000026.1:20253-20505 GCA_023259435.1 Paracoccaceae bacterium
CACCAAAATCTCTGACGGGCCGGCAATCATATCGATGCCAACCTTACCAAATACGCGCCGCTTTGCCGCGGCGACAAAGGCATTGCCTGGGCCGGTAATTTTATCCACCGCCGGAATTGTCTGCGTCCCATAGGCCAACGCAGCAATGGCTTGTGCCCCGCCGGTGCGATAGACCTCATCAACCCCTGCAAGACGCGCAGCAAGCAAAACCAATGGATTGACCACACCATCAGGTGTTGGAACCACAATGGC
>JALRHZ010000271.1 GCA_023259435.1 Paracoccaceae bacterium
ATCTTTTTGCGACGTCCTTCAGTCGGTTGAATAACCAAATCGATCCCATTCGACTGAAGGTCGGACCAGACATCCCAGAAATTCGACGGCTCTACTGGAACTTCGAACTCCGCGGCCTCATCAACTGACAGCCAAATCGCGTCGCCACCACCCCACGCATTACGCAGCGATTCCACCAATGGTGTTTCGATTTTCCGCTCGGACGGAGCGCATAGAAGGGTGACGGTGAACATCGGACAGCTCCGGTTACGACTTGTTTCGCTAGCGTTTCGCATATCCCTAAGCCGCTGCCAAGCAGGTCCGAAGTTTCCGATAGTAGTCGCGGATAGTCCAATTACGACCTTTTGCCGAAAACAAGCGTCATTTTCCCCATTGCAGCTTTCTGCACCGCCGCATATGTCCGGCGGCGGGACACCTCTCCCCAACGAGAGGCGCTTATCTGAAAGGGTACCAGAAATGGTCAAAGAGACTCCGGCAACGCGTCCGGCAAATGCGCGTTTTTCTTCCGGCCCCTGCGCCAAGATTCCAGCCTTCGAACTCAACATGCTCGCCGACGCCCCAATGGGTCGCTC
>JALRHZ010000272.1 GCA_023259435.1 Paracoccaceae bacterium
AGGACCGGTATCCTCCCCTTCCATCGGCACATAATTGAGGGCGCGGGCAATCAGGCGGGCGGTGGTCGTCTTGCCGATGCCGCGTACGCCGGTGAGCATGTAGGCTTGGGCGATACGATCGGATGCGAACGCGTTGGTGAGCGTTCTCACCATGGCGTCCTGGCCGATCAGGTCTTCGAAGGTTTGCGGGCGGTACTTGCGCGCCAGCACCCGGTAGGGAGCGCGCGGTTCCACTGCGTCTGAGGTGTTGTCCGCCATCGCGCCCCGTTCGCGCAAGATTGATCGAGGGTGCCAGGATCTAAGTGGGAGGCTGGACGGGCAACCCGGGTACAACTCGTTGGGGCTGCTTCCTTCCGGACCTGACCCGGTTGGCGAGCGACACGTCTGCTGCCAACCTCCCGGGGCGGTATATGGGGGTTTGGGGAACAAAAGGCAAGCGCCATAGCTTGCCAACGCGTTCCCGCAAGGGCATTCTCACCCTTGGATTCGACCGGGCGCAATTTCGAGGAGCGGTTCAGATGTTCAGAAAGGTCCTTCCCCTTCTCGTGGCCCTGATC
>JALRHZ010000273.1 GCA_023259435.1 Paracoccaceae bacterium
ATTGATTGAGCAGTATGACCCAAAGTGGATTGCCTTTTGTTTGCTGGAAAACAGCATATTTATTTGCGTTCCGAGTTTATCAGGGGCATGATCGTCGTGTTGAACACGTTAATCGCACAGTCCGCGTGTCGTAATTTAGCGCACTTTTTAACACATCAGCTATTTTACTTAATAAATAATTGTAATTAAATAATTAATTTATATTTAATATCATCATAATCCGCGTGTCGGGGGTTCAAGTCCCTCCTCCGCTACCAAAATCCCTTTACAATCCGTGACTTAATTTTTCGGTTGACGCGTTTTGCGCGTAGCACACCTCTAGCACACTTTTTCACTCGCTTTCTGAGATAAATGAGTGCAGAATCGCAGTGTTAAACACGGTGATTGTATTGCCTAAACTGAACCCAAATACGCCCACGTTGATGGATGGTGAGGTTCGTCTTTTTAAACGTAAACGCAGCTCAATTTGGCAAGTTGTATTTATGATGGACGGACGACAAGTCCGTGTGAGCACCAAGAAGCGTATCTTGCAAGATGCTGAAGACGCGG
>JALRHZ010000274.1 GCA_023259435.1 Paracoccaceae bacterium
GGGTCAGTCCAACAGGGAGGATGCCGTGTCATAACCCCGACACGGCGAGGGGAACCTGTCATGCGATCAATCTCGCATGAAACTCTAAATAGGTAGTGAATCCGGCGACAATAAGACCCTTAGGCCACCAATCTGTAACCGCCGCTTTCGGTGACCAGCAGGCGGGCATTCGAGGGATCGGGTTCGATCTTCTGCCGCAGACGGTAGATATGGGTTTCCAGCGTATGGGTGGTCACCCCGGCATTGTATCCCCAGACCTCATGCAGGAGCACGTCACGGGCCACAACGCCTTGTTGTGCGCGATAAAGGAACTTCAGGATATTGGTTTCCTTTTCCGTCAGCCTGATCTTCTTTTCCTTTTCGTCGACCAGCATCTTCTGCGCCGGCTTGAAGGTGTAGGGACCAAGCTGGAAGATCGCGTCTTCGGATTGTTCGTGCTGGCGCAATTGCGCCCTGATGCGCGCAAGCAACACAGGGAACTTGAAAGGCTTCGTCACATAGTCGTTCGCCCCGGCATCGAGGCCCAGAATCG
>JALRHZ010000275.1 GCA_023259435.1 Paracoccaceae bacterium
GTATTGTGCGGGCAGCCCGAACAGAAATAGGGCAGACGCGAGGCCAGTTCCTGCGCATTGTCATTGCGCCGCGCATCGGCCAGCGCCGACAGACCGGCCTTGATGCCATCGGTGCCGCGACCCTCGTCGATCAGGATGCCGCCCAGTTTCTCGGCGATCATGATCGGGTCCAGCGCGCCGCGCGTCGGGAACAGCTCTTCGCCATGCATCGACCCTGCCCCGCCACCCTTGTGCCACCCCCAGACGCGGCGGCCATGACGGTCGTCAAAGATTGCTTCCTTGATCTGCACCTCGATCAGCTTGCGCTTTTCCTCGACCACGACGATCAGATCCAGCCCTTCGGCCCAGTCGTGAAAGCCCTTCATGTCCAGCGGGAAGGTCTGGCCGATCTTGTAGGTGGTGATGCCCAGACGCTCGGCTTCGGCCGCGTCGATGTTGAGCAGCGCCAGCGCATGCACCAGATCCAGCCAGTTCTTGCCGGCGGCGACGAAACCGATCTTCGCGCCGGGCTTGCCCCAGACGCGCTTG
>JALRHZ010000276.1 GCA_023259435.1 Paracoccaceae bacterium
GTTGGGACGGACGGACTGGCTGGAAGGCTGGGAAGTTTGGAAAAAATTAGAGGTATTTCGGGCGAGGCGCGCCGTTCAAGTTAGGGCGCACTTGGTTCGTTTTGTCTCTGCGCTTTTTGACATCGATATTACTGAAGAGATATGTGGGCGGTTTGGCTCGTTTCGACGAACGAACGTTTGCATATCGCGCTCTTAGGCTTTTGCCGATGATAGAGTGTCAGCTTCACTGTTTGTACGGTTCTTCTGTAACTTTGGTTACTGAAGCACGGTCAAACAGATGACTTTCAGCAGGAATTCCTTAGCCGGGTCCTGTTGAAGATGTGCAGAGGTTCAACGTCAAGGATAGGCATTCGTGCCTTTCAACTTGAGAGTTTGATCCTGGCTCAGAACGAACGCTGGCGGCAGGCCTAACACATGCAAGTCGAACGGGATCTTCGGATCTAGTGGCGGACGGGTTAGTAACGCGTGGGAACGTACCCTTTTCTACGGAATAGCCTCGGGAAACTGAGAGTAATACCGTAT
>JALRHZ010000277.1 GCA_023259435.1 Paracoccaceae bacterium
AGAGGCAAGCCCAGACGTGGGGGGGGGGTGGGGGGGGCGAAGGTGAAGCAGGATGAAGTGTTGTAAGGCAAAAAGGGCAGGGGGAAAAGAAAATGGGAAGGGGTGGTCTGTTCGTGTGTAAAAGGTGGGAGAGGTAGGAGAGGTGGAGGGGAAAAAATGAACGCCAGGTGTGGGGCCCCATAGGGCAGTGGGGAGCAATCTGGCCGTGCCGTTGATTCCAAGGGCGAGGCTTCACAGTACTCCCTGATCAACGCATCGGCGCTGTGATTCGAGGGGTTTGGGGTGATCACAATGCAGCAGGTGGCAGAGAGGCGCCAGGGGGAGTGAAACAAAATTGAAGCAGGAGGGAGGGTCAGACAGTGGATATTCAGGGTCTCAGCAGTCAGCGAGAGTAAAAGGAAAGAAAACAGGAGAGAGGGCAGAGGAGAGCAATCTGGCCGTGTCGTTGATTCCCAGGCCGAGGCATCACCGTACTCCCTGATCAGCGCATCGGCGCTGTGATTCGAGGGGTTTGGGGAGAT
>JALRHZ010000278.1 GCA_023259435.1 Paracoccaceae bacterium
GCCGTGCAGGATTCGAACCTGCGACCCACTGATTAAAAGTCAGTTGCTCTACCAACTGAGCTAACGGCCCACTGTGGTGGGGCTTCTAGAAAGGTCGCTGGGTAGGGTCAACCCGAAAATCGCGATCTCTGGATTTAATTTTTATCGAGGCGTATACGACGGCCATGCGCGCAGAACAAAATACTGGCCTGCCGTTCATGAAAATGCACGGTTTGGGCAATGATTTCGTAGTCATTGATGAACGCGTCCTCGGCACTGTCGTGGACGAAGCCTTGGCTATTGCCATGGCCGATCGCCACATGGGAATCGGGTTCGATCAACTGGCAACCATTCACGAAGGCCGAAATTCGGACCTTCATCTGGTATTTTGGAACTCTGACGGATCGCAATCCGCCGCCTGTGGAAACGCGACTCGCTGTATTGCCCGCTGGGAAATGGATCGCACGGGAAAATCCGCTCTCACGATCACCACAGATCGCGGCACGCTTTTAGCAGAAGATGCAGGCAATGGCCTGACCT
>JALRHZ010000279.1 GCA_023259435.1 Paracoccaceae bacterium
AATGCCCTCGAAGGCAATTTCAAAAACCAGCTCGGGCACAACTTGGCGAACGGGCCCAAATCTTTGCTGGGTGTTTTTGCGCACCCATGCGGTGATTTGGCGAAATTCGGCATCGGTAAGCCCCGAATAGGCCTTGGCAAAGGGCACCAGCGTAGGGCCATCCCAAACTGCAAAGGTGAAATCGGTATAAAGCGTGGCGCGGCGGCCATGGCCTGCTTGGGCATAGATCATCACCGCATCAATGCTTAATGGGTCCAGCTTCCATTTCCACCAATCGCCCCGTGTGCCATGATAGGGCGCGCTGAGGCGTTTGAGCATCAAGCCTTCGGCGCGATGGCCGCGGGCGGCTTGGCGTTGGGTGGCCCAATTGGCCCAGTCCAGCGGCCCGGGCACCGCTGGGGGCGCCAGCACAGGGGCGTGGC
This sequence comes from Paracoccaceae bacterium, assembly GCA_023259435.1. Taxonomy (GTDB): domain Bacteria; phylum Pseudomonadota; class Alphaproteobacteria; order Rhodobacterales; family Rhodobacteraceae; genus JALRHZ01. Next base: position 423 of record JALRHZ010000279.1, read on the forward strand.
TTGGCATTTGGTCTAAGGCATCTTGCAAACGCTGGCGGCGCTGGGCCAAGGGCAGGGCGCGCAGATCTTGCCCGCCGTATTCTAGGCAATCATAGGC
>JALRHZ010000280.1:0-280 GCA_023259435.1 Paracoccaceae bacterium
TTGAGCTCGGCAAATCAAACATTCTTCTGATCGGCCCGACTGGTAGTGGTAAGACCCTGCTCGCCGAGACGCTGGCGCGGATGCTAGATGTGCCGTTCACGATGGCCGACGCGACTACCCTGACCGAGGCCGGTTATGTCGGTGAAGACGTTGAAAATATCATTCAAAAGCTGCTGCAAAAGTGCGATTACGACGTTGATAAGGCGCAGCGCGGTATTGTCTATATCGATGAGATCGACAAGATCTCGCGCACGTCAGACAACCCTTCGCTCACCCGCGA
>JALRHZ010000280.1:290-518 GCA_023259435.1 Paracoccaceae bacterium
GTCTCCGGTGAGGGTGTCCAGCAAGCGCTGCTCAAACTCATCGAGGGCACAGTTGCCTCGGTGCCACCGCAGGGTGGGCGCAAACACCCACAGCAAGAGTTTTTGCAGGTTGACACCTCCAATATTCTGTTCATCTGTGGCGGAGCATTTGCCGGCCTAGAAAAAGTCATCCGCGACCGTTCAGAGAAGGGCGGCATCGGCTTTGGCGCAGAGGTAAAGAGCAAAGAG
>JALRHZ010000027.1 GCA_023259435.1 Paracoccaceae bacterium
GCCGGACTTCTGGCGCAGTTCATTGCTGCATGACGATCTGTTGGAAATGGGGTAATCTTGTCCCATGTCTGATGATCTATTAAATCTTAAACGGTTTTGGGCGGCCCGTCGTCGCCCAACCGCGTCACGGCCACGAACATCCCGCATGGCTGCACGCAGCATTCTTGTGGTGATTGGCGTTATCGCCGTGGTGACCTTGTGGCTGACAAATAGCTTTGCCACGGACAGGTTTCTATCCTCTTCAAAAAATAAAGCAGAATATCGTCTCGCGCTTTATGCGGGCAATATTGTGTCCGAGTTACAGCGCAATTCCATTGTCCCGCAACTTTTGGCGCGCGATCCACAGCTTATTAGCGCGTTGAATTCAAATGATTTTACGCAGACAACACAGAGGCTTATTAGTTTTATTGATGAGCTTGGCGCGGCCTCTTTAATCTTGATGGATAAAGACGGTCGCACTGTGGCAGCAACGGATCGTAACAAACTGGGGGCGAATGTCCGCGATACACCGTTCTTTTTCAATGCCTTACGCGGTCAGGGAACAGTCTTTAGCTTATGGCAAAACGACGGCGGCGGGTATCAGTTTTTTTATTCGAGGGTCCTAGAAGATCAGGGAACGCCGATCGGCGTGGTCGCTGTTGAAGTGGATCTGCAGAAATTTGAACGCGCATGGTCGGGCATCGCGGATGCCGTGTTTGTGACCAATAGCGAAGGGACAATTGTTCTTAGCACCGAGCCAAGATGGCGCAGCAAGACAGAAGACGTTGCGTTTCCTCCGCAAGAGCCTCAATCGGCTTTGGATCGGGCATTACAGCTCACCGGAAGCATGTCTTTGTATACGGCTGATGCTTATCTCGAAGGACAAGCGATGATGCGCACCATTGGGCGCATTCCTTTCAGAGGATGGCAAATTACAAGTTTCACTGCGATCTCAAGTGTCCGTGATCAGGTCAATGGGATATTGGCGCTTGAGATCATGTTTTTTACCCTTGCCTTTGCCTTTGTCCTATATGCCAATAACAAACGCACCTTTGTTCGCATGCAAACAGCACAGAAAGAGTCGGCTGAACTTCGCGTCCTAAATGCAAGATTACAAAAAGAAATTTCGGCCAGAGAAATTGTTCAAAAGAACCTGGAAGTGGCCGAGCAATCGCTGGCCCAAAGTTCAAAATTGGCCGCACTTGGCGAGATGTCTGCAGCTGTCAGCCACGAGTTAAACCAACCTTTGGCAGCCATGAAAACTTATCTGGCGGGGGCCAAGCTGTTGACACAGCGCAATCGTACCGAAGAGGCCAGCGCCGCGTTTCAGCGTATCGATGATCTTATTTCTCGTATGGGGGCGATTACAGCACAGCTGAAATCCTATGCGCGAAAAGGCGGCGAAGGATTTAAGGCGTTTGATATTGGGGATGCAATTGCGTCATCGGTGTCCATGATGGAGCCTCAGTTGAGGCAGTCAGAAGTTGTCTTGCATCGTGTGCTTGTCGATGATGATGTGATTATCATGGGCGATCGTATGCGACTTGAACAGGTGATCGTGAACCTTTTGCGCAATGCGATTGACGCCACTAAATCCACGCGCAGCCCAGAGATTGAAATAATCTTGACCAAGGGCAAATCGGTGCGCCTTCAGGTGCGCGATAATGGCGAGGGGATCTCTGAAATGGACAACCTCTTTGAACCGTTCCACACAACCAAAAGCCCGGGCGACGGAGTTGGGCTTGGTTTGGCAATTTCCTCCGGCATTGTGTCGGACATGGGTGGGCGGCTAACCGCTCATAATCATCCAGAGGGTGGGGCTGTATTTGAAATCGAACTCCCCATATTTAATGACACGCAAACGGAAACAAATTTTTTAGAGGCCTAAAATGAGCAAAGCCATGAAAATAGCGATCGTTGATGATGAACGCGATATGCGGATGTCTGTGTCACAATGGCTTGCCTTGTCAGGATATGACACAGAAAGCTATGCCTCTGGCGAGGACGCTTTGGCTGCGATTGGAGCGGATTATCCGGGGATCGTGATTTCGGATATCAAGATGCCAGGTATGGGCGGAATGGCCTTGTTGAAAAAGCTAATGAGCCAAGATAGCACATTGCCGGTTATCATGATTACAGGTCACGGCGATGTGCCAATGGCCGTCGAGGCGATGCGCCTCGGCGCGTTTGATTTTCTGGAAAAACCGTTTGATCCCGATAACATGAGCCGGATGGCGAAAAAAGCCACCCAAGCGCGACGAATGACATTGGATGCGCGCGCGTTGCGCAGGGAACTTTCAGATGGTGATCAGTTGATGAAGAAACTGATTGGCAAATCGAATGTCATGCAAAAATTGCGCGACGACATCATCGACATGGGGCAGGCGGATTCCCATATCCTGATCCAAGGCGAGACAGGCACAGGCAAAACGATTGTGGCCCATGCGTTGCATGCGGTTGGCGCGCGCTCTGGCAAGAAGTTTGTAATTCTGTCTTGTGGCGGGATGGACGAAGACGAGCTGTCGAAACGGTTGTTTGGCCCGATGGACGAATTAACGTCTCAGCTTCCCGCAGTTGAGGAGGCACGCGGTGGCACTCTTGTTCTTGAAGATGTTGAAACACTGTCGGATGCTCTTCAGGCACGGCTAACGTCTTTTTTAAATGATCAAGGCACGCCGCCTGAAACGCGGATTATTGGAATTTCAAACCTTCAGGCTGCGGGCGAAAAGATTGAGGATCGTTTGCGCAAAGACCTGTTTTTCCGCCTTGGCACGTTGCGTGTAACGCTTCCTCCGCTCCGAACCCGCGGGGATGATATTTTAGTGATGTTCAACAAATACTGCGAAGAGTTTGCAGATGATTATGGCTGTGATGCGCCAAAAATTTCGGCACAAGAGGCGGCCCAAATTCTACAAGCCCCGTGGCCCGGGAATGTGAGACAGTTGATGGCGGTTGCGGAACGTGCAGTTATTCAAGCACGCCGAGGTCAGGGGACAATCGCATCTTTATTGATGGATGACGCCTCTGATGTGACAGCCGTGGTTACGACCGAAGGCAAGCCTTTGAAAGAATATGTCGAGAGCTTTGAGAAAATGCTGATTGAAAACACCATGCGCCGCCATCGCGGATCCATCGCTCGCGTGATGGAAGAGCTGTGTTTGCCGCGTCGGACATTGAACGAAAAAATGGCAAAGTACGGGCTTCAGCGGGCTGATTTCTTATAAAAAAAGGGGCGAATTCGCCCCTTATTTCACGATGCCGCGCGGGTAAACATCCCGAATAAATCTCGGGGATCATCTGGATCGGCCAAAAGGTCGAGCGTCATGAAATACTCTGTCCCTTTGATCGCCTCGCGCACCAAACGCAGGGCTGAAAAATCCTCGATTGCAAATCCGACGCTGTCGAATAGGGTGATTTGTTCGCCCGACACACGGCCTTTCGCCTCCCCTGCAATCACCTGCCAAAGTTCGGTGACCGGATGATCCTCTGCCAATTGCTGTAATTCGCCTTCAATGCGCGTTTGGGGCGGAAACTCTACAAAGATATCTGAACGCAGTAGAATATCTTTGTGCAGTTCGGTCTTACCGGGACAATCTCCACCGATTGCATTGATATGTACCCCAGAGCCGATCATGTTGTCAGTTAGAATTGTTGCATATTGTTTGTCTGCTGTGCAGGTGGTGATGATTTGTGCGCCTTCGATGGCCTCTTGAGCGGATGAACACGACACCACGCGAAGGCCGGATGACGACAAGTTTCTGGCCGCTTTTGCAGTGGCGTTTTTATCGATGTCATAAAAGCGGACCTCTTCTATGCCGCAAACTGCTTTCATCGCCAAACACTGGAATTCGCTTTGTGCGCCGTTTCCAATCATAGCCATAGTTTTTGCGGATTTCGGCGCCAAATATTTCGCGGCCATCGCAGAGGTCGCAGCGGTTCGAATGGCGGTTAAGAGTGTCATCTCGGTCAAGAGCACCGGATAGCCTGTGTATACATCGGCCAAGAGACCAAAAGCTGTTACCGTTTGCAGACCTTCTTTTGTGTTTTTGGGATGCCCGTTGACGTATTTAAACCCGTAAACTTCGCCATCCGAGGTTGGCATCAGTTCGATCACACCTTCGGCCGAGTGACTTGCCACGCGCGGGGTTTTGTCAAATAGGGCCCAGCGTTTGAAATCCTGTTCTAGGTAGTCGACCATTTGTACGATCATACGCTCAAGGCCTATGTGGTGGGCCAGCTGCATCATGTGATCCACGGAAACAAACGGCACAAGTGCCTTATCAGAAGGGGTAAGTGTCATCGAGGAAGCTCCGGTACATAGGAAAGGGTAGGGCGATCAAAAACGCGGCGTCCAAATGCAGAGGCCGCTAAATCGACCATGACTTGGGCGGTGCGTCCACGTTCGTCCAAAAAGGGGTTAAGTTCCACCAAGTCCATGGATGTCATCAACCCGCTGTCATGCAAAATTTCCATAACGAGATGGGCTTCGCGCATCGTTGCACCACCTGGCACGGTTGTGCCAACCGCGGGGGCAAAAGAGGGATCCAGAAAATCGACGTCTAAAGACACATGAAGCATCCCGTTTACCGCGCGCACGTCGTCCAAAAAGGCGCGCAATGGCGGTGCGATGCCCTGTTCATCAATGCTACGCATGTCAAAGTAATGCACGTTGCTGTTCTGAAGTTTCGCGCGCTCTGGGCCATCGACCGAACGCAAACCGATCATGGCAACGTTTTCCTCTGGAACGGGTGTCGTGTTTACGGGAAACCCATCAAACCCCTGATGGCCTGTCAAATACGCGACAGGTGTGCCGTGTAAATTTCCAGAAGCTGTCGTGTGAGGGGTGTGAAAATCACTGTGCGCGTCCAGCCAAAGAACAAAGATCGGCCTGTTTTGAGAGTGGGCGTATCGCGCCGCGGCAAGGCCTGATCCCAAACTTAGGGCATGATCACCTCCCAAAAATAGCGGGACACCTATCTCAAACGCTTTTGCCCCTGCATCGGAAATCGCGTTGGTCCATGCGATTGTCTCGAGAGGTTCAACCAAATGGTCCGGCAGCGTTGTGGAAACGGTGACGGGTTCCGGATGAAGGTTGCCTAAATCTGTGACGGTGATCCCGAGATCCTCAATTGCAGAGACAATGCCAGCCGTGCGGTATGAATCTGGCCCCATTAAACAGCCTTTGCGCCGTTTTCCACTGTCCATCGGACAGCCGACAATTACACAAGTTTTGGTCATGAAAACTTCCTTTCACTACGAATATCTTGTCTAAAATTGCAAATTAGTAGGTTACAATCTGTTCAAAACGGAGTATTAAATTCAAAATGGTAAACAAAAGTGACGTTTCGAATGATTGAAGATTTAGATCAAAGATTGATTTCCGCATTGCGCCATGATGCGCGGGCAAGTTTGTCTGATTTGGCCATTTTGCTAGGCGTTTCCCGCACAACAGTGCGTGCGCGAATTGAGCGCCTGCAAAGCACAGGCAAAATACTTGGGTTCACTGTGGTGCTGCAGGATGATACCCGCCAAGATCCCGTGCGCGGAATGATGATGATCGGCATCGAGGGGCGTGGGTCTGATCGGGTTATCCGGATGATAAATGGCATTCCGCAGGTTCGTGCCCTGCATACGACAAATGGGCAATGGGATCTTATCGCGGAAATAGGCTCGGACTCTTTGGAAGAGTTTGATGATGTTTTGACAAAGATACGCAAACTGGATGGGGTGATGCGCAGTGAGACGAATCTGTTACTGCGCACCCGAAAATCAGCGTAAAAACTCTAGCGTGTGTTGTATGCCCGCATCCACAGTCCCAACAGAAAGAGCGATACAATCATATTCCATGACGCCATTGATAAGTTCAAAAAGCTCCACGGAATTTCATCACAACGCACCAAGGGGGCGGACATGATTTGGGACAAAAGCTCATCCGCGCTTAGCCCGCCAATGTCGGAGGATGTGCAAGAGGTTGGTCCTTGCCACCATTTGTTTTCAACGCCGGTGTGATAGCCACCAATCGCCGCGGTTCCCAATGCGGACAGGGCGCCCAATGGAAGCAAAAGCCGTAGACCTGTGAGCACAAACAAAACCGAAATGACGATTGCGCCAATGTGTGGATACCGTTGCCAATAGCATAGTTTGCAGGGAGGCATCTCACCAATGTATTGAAACCCTAATGCCCCAATCATAAGAGCCAAGGACCCAAGCCCCGCTGCCACAACGTATTGCTTTGATGTGATCATCCCAAATACCTTACCATTGCAAAGCCCCCGATCAAAACCACGATCCCCGCCAAGAACACCCATCCCAAGTATTTTTCGATAAATTCACGGATCGCCGGCCCAAAATATTTCAAAAGCGCCGCTACCAAAAAGAATCGGATGGAGCGTGCAACAATCGATGTCGCGATAAATATCGGCAAAGACATGGCAGTTGCACCTGACATTATCGTGATCACCTTATAAGGAATTGGGGTCACTCCGGCGGTGAGAACCGTAATTATGCCAACCTCATTGAACGCTTGGGCAAAGCTTTCCATCGCATCTGTTTTTCCAAGCGACGCAAGGATGGGCTTGCCGATTTGTTCAAAGGCCAACGCCCCGATTGCATACCCAAACAATCCCCCCAAGACACTGAAAAACAACGCAACAAAGGCATATTTCCATGCTTTTTGCGGGGCCGCGATGATCATAGGAATCAATAGGGCATCTGGTGGAATGGGGAAAAAAGAACTTTCGATAAAGGCGACCAATGCAAGCGCCCAAATCGCCTGTGGGTGGTCCGCCAAGCGGATTGTCCAATCGTATAAGCGCCTCAACAATATACTATCCTTTTTGTTTTGTAAAAACATGCAAGAAGTTTGCGGTCAAGTGCGCTTTGGCTCTTGTCGTCGGAAAAAACTTTATTTATACGAACCTCAGTGCCCGAGTGGCGGAATGGTAGACGCAGGGGATTCAAAATCCCCCGCCTTCACGGGCGTGTGAGTTCGAATCTCACCTCGGGCACCACCTTCCGCAAGAATTAGTCATAAGTCGCTGTTTTAAAGCGATTTATACCGGTATTGATATGGGAGGTTTTTCGGACTTTTGATCGGAAGTTACGAAATTAGTCATGTCAATCTAGTCATAAAATCTATATTATATGCGATTTTTTGCATGTTTCATTTTTTTCTGGATGCTAGCGTCTCACCATCTACAAAAGAGAGGATGAAAGATGGTTTTACGTGTGGTTCCGGCGCTTGCGCTGATCATGTCAGTAAGTGCATGCGGGGGAGCAATCCAAGGGTTGCTTCAGGAGCTTGATCCCTGTGGAACGGGTGATCTAACAGATGACTGTAATATTGATATTGGCGATAATGACGACTCTGGGGGCACGGATGGTGGGCTTAACGATCTGCCATTGGGAACCTTTTTGTTCTCTGGTAATGTGGCGTTGCAATCAGTGGCCGGAAACCCAACTGTCTTAAACCGCGCCGCGACCGTTACCACGGATGGTCAAGGTCAGGCCGAATATTCTGCGGATGCTCAGTTGACGATGGAGCTGGAGATTACGTCAGATGGAACCGAGCTAGACGGTCAGCTTAATATTCTGAATGACGAGGTCATCACAAGCGACAGTATCGGATTGCGCGAACTAACTGTAACAAGCCATGAAACGCAGCTTATGACAGGTTTATCGGGTACTATTACAACAGGTGGGCAGGCGCGTCAGATTGGGACTGATAGTTATATCTATGTCGATGCCGAACTTAACGCAGGATCTGATGGATTTGTTCGTGTGCACGGGGATCAAGATTCAACAACGGCGGATATCTTTATCGACCTAGACGTTGATGGACAAGACATGAGCATTGGTGCGATGGATTACTCTATCGACGCAAACTAATTTTCCGGTCAGGGAAAAGAAAAAGCCCATTCGTCGAATGGGCTTTTTTCGTTATTCTTTGAACACTGGCACCATTGATGACCAGACGCCATCGCCCAAAAGTCGGTGTCCTAGGGCTGCGGTGACATGTGCTGCGATAAAGGCATAGGTTGCTGAAATTGAAAACTCATGTAGGGCAATTGCCAGTCCTGTTGGCAAACTGAAAGCATATAGCGCCCCGATCATCAGCCCCGAGATCGCAATCAACGCAGGAAATGCATAGAGGCCCAAATGTGCCGAGCGCGCTGCCAAATAGGTTAGTTTTGGCGTGTCTGCAGGAAGGGAAGTTGGCTGTCGACGCGTGATAAGAAATCGCGCGACGATCACAGCCAAAAATATACCTGAAAATATCATTTCAAATTGAAACAATGCGGCATCCGCGAGTTGAGAGACATTATCGAGGCCTTTGGAAATTCCCCAAATGAACAGACCAACAAAGGCCCAATGAATAATTTTCACAGGTAAACTGTGCGGTGTTGCTTTTTCTTTTGAGAGTAACTTCATTTTGGTCCCCGAATATCTATCAAATTGGATTGAATTAAGCTGTGGCTTCGGATGCAGGCTCTGCTGTGACGTCCTCGGCGGTTGCCTCGACAACGTCATCTTGCTTTGGCATGGCCCAAGCTGCGACTGCGCCGATTGGTAACAACAACAGGCTGAGGAACATAACGCTTCCCAATAGCATCAATCCAAATAGGCCCATAAGGCCGGCGGCAACTACGCCAGTTGCAACTAGAACCGAAGAGCGAAGTTTTGTGATAATCTGTGTCATTGTGTATCTCCTTTGTTGATAAAACTAAGGTAGACACCCAATTTCACATCCAAATGGCGCACAGTTTACATTTTTGCAAAGTTCAGATTTATCTCAAGTCCCGACGGTTGCAGGTTGCGCAACGTGAGAGTTGCGTCATGGCGATCTGCCACTGCTCCTACCATCGAAAGGCCAAGCCCCGCACCATCGCTTTGGCGTGTTTGGTCAAGCCTAACCATGGGCTGTATGATCTTATCCAGCATGTCATCTGGCACACCTTGTCCGTTGTCTGACACACCAATATTCGTGCCGTTTACGAAAAGAGTAACCTGATCGCCCCCATAGACGCGCGCGTTTTGGATCAAGTTTCCTAATGCTTGTATCAATAGGTCTTTATCGGCGGCGATTGTTGCTGGGGAGGTAATTTTAAGTGCAAGGGTTTTGCCCTCATCTTCCAGGACGGGACTAAATAACTCGGATACTGTGGTCGCCAAATCGCCAAGGTCGACTGGCGCTAGGTCTGTTTCGCTCCGATTTGCCTCGATCCGGGCGATACGCATAATCGCGTCAAAGGTAGAGGAGAGGCGATCAAGATCGTCAAACGCACGCTCAAGACCCCCAGCGTCGCCGTCTTGGGCCTGTTGTAGGTTGACCGACATCCGCGCCAGAGGGGTTCGCAGATCGTGGGCGATATTCGCGCCAAGATTTCGTGTTTGTGCAACTAATCGCTCTAATTGATCCGCCGTTTTGTCCAACGCCGAAGCCAAGGCGCCGATATCATCGTCGTGGTGTTTTAACCCAACCCGCGCTTTCAAATCCCCTTTGGCAAGGTCTTCGAGTGTTAGTTTTATCAAAGAAAACCTTCTTTGTGCTTTGGTTGCGATCCACACGCCTAAGCCAATTGCCAGCACTAATGCCAAGCCTGCAGTAACCGCATAGACCCCTGTCATTGTCTCGATCACGTCTTCGCGGTCCGAGAGGGATTTGATCACCGCAATCCATTCGTCATCTTGTTCTATGACAAGAACACGCCAATCCTTTTCCCCTCGAAATTCAAACTGATCCAAAGTGGCGAACCCGTCCCAAGATGTGCGTATGCGACCTATCGGTCGGGGAAGGTCATTTTTCCTATCTGCCGTGAACGCAAACGTACCCGGGGGCAGATCAATGTCATCGAGATCATCAATTTGTGATGCAGTCGCCTGTAATTCGGCGTCAATACGCACAAGGGTTTGACGGTCCACCAAATACACAGTCACAACTGCGACCAATAAAAAGGCAAGGGTGAAAATTGCAGTGAATAAAAGAGTGAGCCGCATCAATGATGAGCGGCGCACCCAAATTATCCGCGATCTAAGAGCCGAAAACATAGCCCATGCCCCTGCGTGTTAAGATCAGATCGGTTTCAAATGGCTTGTCCAATTTTGTCCTAAGCCTGCTTATGTGGGTCTCGACCACACTTGTGGTTGGATCAAAGCTCATGTTCCAAACCTGTTCCAACAGCATGGTCTTGGTGACAACGCGGCCGGGGCGGCGCATGAAATATTCGAGGATTTGAAATTCTTTTGCGTTTAGATCAATCTCTTGGCCCGCGCGCACGCATTTACGTTTTATCAGGTCCAAACTCAGATCGCCAAAATTCAAATGCGTTGCGGTGTCTTGTTGCGGCGTTGAGGTTGATCTACGTCCCAAAGCTTGGACGCGCGCAGAGAGTTCGGCAAAGGCAAAGGGTTTGACCAAATAATCATCGCCTCCTGCTTCAAAACCGCTGACGCGATCATCAACTTCACCAAGTGCGGTTAAAAAGAGGGTCGGGGTCTGGTTCTTTGAGGCGCGCAACGCCCGTAACAAAGAGATGCCATCCAGACCAGGGACCATTCGGTCAAAAATAAAGACATCAAACGCCTGCGAAGTCGCCGCGATCAATGCGTCTTTGCCATCTGTGAACAGATCAACAACGTGACCCTCTTGAACCAAACCTTGTTCGATCCATGGGCCAAGTTGTGTGTCATCTTCTAAAAGTAATATTCGCATAGCGTCACAATAGGTAAAGTTTTCAAAAATAAAAGGCCGCTCAAGCGGCCTTTTAAGGGAAAGAACCTAACTGCGTTTGCGGTCCTTATTCTTGCCGTCGCACTCTTTGTCATCATGGTCATCGTCATCGCGGCGGTTGTTTTCTGTTGCCAAGATTTCACCACTTGCCGCATCAATTGTCACTTCGGAGTAGGTGCCATCTGCCGCGGCGATTTCAATTTCAAATACCTGTGTCCCATCCTCAGTTTCAAGTTCTGCCTCAACGACTTGTCCTGAGACCTGTCCCAAGGCAATCTCTTGGGCTTGTGACATTGTAAGTGTAGGCGCTGTGGCTTTGGTATCTTGAGATGTGGTATCTTGGGCAATAACCATACCTGTAAGGCAAAGTCCGCCAATTAGAGAAGTTGTCAAAAGTGCTTTCATGGGTCGCCTCCTTTTTTGATCATGTATCGGCAACCTGTGTCGCCGGCATGATCTCAAAGTAGAATGCCCATCTTACGCAGAGTTTTTTCAAAGTTTACATTTTTGTCATGTGCAATTTTATTGGAAAGCGGCACGGAAATCAGCGTCATACCCCTCATTCTCAAGGCTTTTGCCCAGGGCCGTCAAAGCGCCCAGCCGACCAATCTCATCACAGCTTTTTGCCGAAGCGCCATTTCCGCCCGTTAAAATTGTCAATCCATCATTCAGGCGTTCTATGAAGGGCAGCTTTGTTTTTGTAAAACTGATAACACAGGTATCTGTCGTGAGAGAGATGAACGGAACATTTGGCAGCATGCGGTACAGGTGTTGCTTTATGTCTTCAACGGCGTCTTGACTGCCCTTGGATTTGAACCAACGGGACATTTCAGCGTCACTGGTAAGGCTGGAAGAGACAGGCTCGCCCCCGATTTTGATGTAGAGTTTACCATCGGGATAGCGAATAGGGGGCAAGAGATACAGATCCTCGTCCATGCGTCGGTTTTCGGGCATTGTAATAACCGAGGGCATGGTTTCTAAATCCCCTGCGGTTTTTTCATCAACTTCGGCCAAAACAACCGTGCGGGCATAGGCGCCCATATCAGGTGTTTTCTGCAATAGGGTATCTGTCCGTGCATAGGCACCGGTCGCAAGAACGATATGGTCTGCCTGCAGGGTTTGACCGGACCGTGTTGTCAATGTTGTCCCATCTCGCGCGGAAACAGTTTCGGTTGAAACATGCGCACCATGCAAACAGGCCATCTTTTCCAGAGCCTGTCGATAAAGCCTAGGATTGATCCATCCCCCAAGGTTTTCCCACCCTCCACAGGTGTCTTCGGGGAAATTAAAAAACGGAAAGCGGGCTTTTAATGCCCTGTCGTCCAACGTTTGGATCGGAATGTTCAACCGGTCTGCAGAATTTAGGAACCCTCTTGTAAAATCCGCACTTGGACCGGACTGGGGTCCGGCCATCAATATCCCACAAGGATGATAAAAGCTTTGCCCTAAAACGGTTTCAAGTTCGGCGTAGCGTTCGATAGATCGTATTGCCAAACGCGACCAATCTGCATTTTCTGCAATCGCGCGTGTTATGCGACCCGCATCATGGTGACTTGCAAATGGTCCGTCATGGGTGCTGCGATCCTGTGGTTCATCAGGCCCAATCAGAAGAACCCTTGCACCAGCTCTGGCCAAGTGGCTGGCACAGGCAGTTCCCATGAGGCCTCGGCCCACAACTGCAAAATCAAACTGCTTTTCTTGAGAGGTCGTCATGTTATGCCTAAGCCTTATCCAATTTTGAAAACTGTCTCTGATTAAACCTGCTTTTTCAATATGGAAGGGGGAGGCATACAAAAAAATTATCAATACTTTGGTTTGTCTTGACCTTAGGTAAATAAGTAAGTTCGATTCGGTCGATAGTGCAGGTTGTGTGGCGCGATCAGATCACAATTCAGTGTTTCCATTATGGAAACAGTTAATTTCTTGCTAGGATTTTATGAAATTTCAAGATTTCTGGAAAAAATAAGGCATTGAAAATAAACACAAAAATTTTTTAAAGTCAGTGTTTGCCTTAATTTGGGACAGATAAGCAGAGTTTTGCCAAATTGCTGTCAAAATTCACCATTACCCCTTAGGGTATCTTATTCAATAAGGTATAGTGAATGTATCCATGTGGGGGATGCAAGAGGATGACCATAGCTAGCTGCCGCTAACCCTATGTTCATTTTCGGTATGAGTTTCGACGGCCTTGGTCGTTGGTTAAATTGGGTGACCTATGTTCGATAGACCATTATCAGCGTCGCGTGAAACCGTGACAGATGTGCAAATGTTCCTTGACCGTGTTCAATCGCGATCAAGACAATCGGATATTGCGCAAGGCGTCTTTGATGGCGCCGCACTTATTGCAACATCCTCGGGCCACAAAGCGATTGCAGACCTCGGCTTTGACGATTTGATCTTTACGCGGGATCATGGATATCAACGCTTGTCTGGACTGCGCCGTGTTGCAACGGTCGAGGACGTGACCGGAGATATCCGTCTTGCTCGGGGGAGCTTGGGGCGGAACCTTCCAGAAAACGATATGCGCATCTCCTCAAATCATCCACTTATTGTCGCGCAAGGTGGCGTGGACGCGGTTGTTTTTGCGGATGACTTGGTGTCTGGCCGTACAGGCGTGCATCAAACACAGCGCAAAACATGTAGCTATTTGGTATTTTTCGAGTTTCAACAATTTGTCAGGGTCAATGGCATCTGGATGAGCAGCAGCATAGCTGCGTCGCGTAGCCCACGTGCAGCGAAAGTTGTGAACGGATTTTCTTTTGATCCTATCGAAAACACCCATGTTGCAGGTCGCCCGATCCTAAGATCGGCACAGATCGGCTAAGTGTAGAATTTCGAAACAATACGTTTCTTTGTTTTTAGTGTTTTGCACAGTTCCGCCACATTTCAAGCACAATTCATTCCAATTCAATCTATAGAACAAAAGTATCAGAGGGAATCGAGTGTGGTGATGAACTCTGATGTGTAAGAGGTCAGTAACGAGTATTCGGCACAGTGCCGAGGTTATGTAAGGCCAATAGGTCGTTGTGTTTTGGACGTGTTGTTCGATGTGGTGTGTTTATTCGCAGTATCATTGGACAACACGGTCCAATACGGCGAAATCTACCCCTTATTCTTATTTTCCCATATTTCCCAATCCTCTGGCGTATCGAGATCTATAAAAGGGCCTGTGCTGTCTGATTTGATTGCTATTTGCTCGATATGGGTGGTCTTTAGAATCGCCCGCGCGCCCGTGTCGCCTTTAAGGTTTTTCAATTCAGAAATCAAAAAAGTTGGAAATGCAACCGGGTGGCCAATTTGGCCTTGGTGACTGTGATACACAACTTTAAGGTGATTTTGTGATGAGAATTCGGAAATTACCAACTTTATGTCGTGCGCTGTGAGGGCGGGTAGGTCACAGGGTGATATCAAAACACCACAGCACGTGTCATCTAGGGCGTTTATTCCGCAAGCTATGGAATGTCCTTGACCGTTGGAGGCCTCAGGGCAGGGCACGCATCTCACTCCTTTGCCCGACAATAGCTGCGCACGCGGATGGCTGAGATCTGGGACAACCACGATCACATCGGAAACCACCTGCTTTATTTCTTGGATCAAGTGCAAAATAAGGGGCGCACCGTTTACAGGCCGCAAAAGCTTGTCCTCGCCCCGCATGCGCGACGATTTCCCTGCGGCCAGCAAAACGTAAGAGATGCTCATGGTGTCACGTGCCCCAATCTTTGCCTCAATCCGTGCATTTAATCGGGGCACTTGGCCTGCGTCAAACCATTCCGCGCATACGTGCCCCATCTGCGTCAAACAAAGGCGTTTCTAATATCTTTGCCTTGCGCATCTGCCCCAAGATTTCGATCTCTGCGACCAACGTATCAGTGACCTGTTCACGATCGACCAAAGCATAGGCAATCGATTTTTCCGCAAAATGGGAGTACCCACCGGATGTGCAAAAGCCACAGACTTTTCCATTAATCCAAACGGGCTCATAGGCCACCACATCGGCGTCCTCTGCCTCGACTTCAAAAACAACAAGCTGTCGCGCGGCGCCTGTGTTGCGTTCGTGTTCTGCAGCAGTACGTCCAATGAAATCGGCCTTTTTGTTCCAGGCGACAAACCGATCCATACCTGTTTCACAAGGCGTATAATCAGGTGAAAACTCTCGCATCCAAGAGCCAAAGAATTTGTCCACCCGCAAAGACATCATGGCCCGCATTCCGAATGGGATCATGCCATGGGGTTGACCTTCGGTCCAAAGCGTGTGCCACAGCGTGCGTTGATCCATGGGGTCGCAATAAATCTCATAGCCCAAATCACCAGTATAACTGACCCTTTGCACGATGCAGTCGGTCATCCCGACAACCATACGGCGCACGTCCATAAACTTCATCGTGCTTATGTCGGAACGGGTACAGCCCGCCAAAACATCACGTGCTTTTGGTCCTGCAATTTGGAACCCGTTCAATCGATCCGAGATGTTATCAACCGTGACATCGCCGTTTAGGTTCTGAAGGAACCACCGCATATGGAAATCCTGTGCCCCGTAGCTTGCGGTCAGTTGGAATTCTGTCTCGGATAGACAAGACACCGTGAAATCACCGATCAACCGGCCTTTGGGCGACAACATCGGCGTTAGAGAAATTCGTCCAACTTTGGGGATGCGACCGGCCATGATCCGATCCAACCATGCGCGTGCATCTGTGCCGGACACTTTGTATTTTCCGAAATTATGCACTTCGTTGATGCCAACGCCGGTGCGCACGCCCAAGACCTCACGCTTTGTCGCGTCCCACGCATTTGATCTGCGGAAAGAGGGGGTCTCGTATCGCGGCTCATCCCCTTGGGCAAAGTAATTGACGACCTCAAGCCCGAATTGCGCGCCCCAAACGGCACCCATCTCGTCAAAGATGTCGTACATCGGTGTGGTACGCAGGGGACGTGCGGCGGGTAGTTCTTCGTTTGGATAGCTGACCGAAAATCGTTTCTGATAGTTTTCAACGACTTTTGGCAAGGTGTATCCCGGATTGATCCAACTCTGACCAAAGCGGGCGACATCCATCGCAGAGGTATCACGCTCAGGCTCGCCCTCGATCATCCATTGGGCCAACATCAACCCAACGCCGCCCCCTTGGCTAAAGCCCGCCATCACGCCGCAGGCGGACCAATAATTGCGGACCCCTGGAATAGGGCCAACCAATGGATTGCCATCGGGGGCAAACGTAAACGGCCCATGGATCACAGATTTCACACCTGCAGTTTCCAGAACAGGGAAACGTTTATAAGCGAATTCAATGCTTTCGTTGATCTTGTCAAAGTCATCTGGCAAAAGCTCGTGCCCAAAATTCCATGGGGTTCCATCCACCGCCCACGGCTTGCACGTTTGCTCGTAAAATCCAATGCATAGCCCACGCCCTTCTTGGCGCAGATAGCTTTCACCGGCGGGGTCCATGACATGGGGATGCTCTTCGCCACGGTCGTAAATTTCGGCTATCTCATCGGTGACGATATACTGGTGTTCCATCGGGTGAAGCGGCAAATAAATGCCCGCCATCGCACCAACTTCGCGCGCCCAGAGGCCGCCTGCGTTGACGATATGTTCGGCATGGATGGTTCCTTTTTCGGTCACCAAATCCCATGTGCCATCTGCACGTTGATTGGTTTCAATCACCTTGCAGTGGGTTTCAATCGTTGCCCCGCCCATACGCGCCGCTTTGGCATAGGCGTGTGTCGTCCCACTTGGATCAAGGTGCCCGTCCAACGGATCATAGAGCGCACCGATGATACCATCTGTATTCGTAATCGGCGCGATCTTTTTGATGTCTTCGGGCCCGACAATTTCGGTTTCCAGCCCCATATAACGGTGCTTTGCCCGTTCCGCCAAGAGCATGTCAAAACGCTCTTGATTATCGGCCAAGGTCACGCCGCCCACATGGTGCAATCCGCAGGACATGCCTGTGATTTCCTCTAATTCTTTATAAAGGCGAATGGTATAGCCTTGTAGCGCGGCCATATTCGTGTCGCCATTCAAGGTGTGAAACCCACCGGCGGCGTGCCACGTCGAGCCGGATGTCAATTCAGAGCGTTCAATCAACATTACATCCGACCAGCCAAGTTTTGTAAGGTGATACAGCACGCTGCATCCCACTACGCCTCCACCAATCACGGCAACACGTGTTGTTGTTTTCATCGAACGCTCCCTTTGGTCACAAGATCTTAGTTTTGTGCAACGCTAAGGGATCATGGGCCAAGTTCCTATCATAAAAGCGACAAAACCCTGCCTGTTTTCAAAGGTCTAGGTTTCCAAAATTGCGGCGACAGCTTCGATACCGGAAACCGCCGCTCCGTTTACGGTCGATTGAAAATCGCTGCCTTCTCAAACACACCCCTAATCCTAGCGAGCGACTTTTGGGACACTCCTCGCCAACCCTTGATCCGAATATTTCGATGAGTTGAGTTCAAGGGCGCCGCTAAAATTATTCCCAAGCGGCGCATTTAAAAATTTGATTTGCGACCAGAAACGTCGGGCATGGAAAAGTGTCACGGGATCGGATGTTTCACTGTTGGCCGAAATTTAGGAGATTGTGCCATGAAAACGCATACACAAGCAGTCGTCATCGGCGGTGGTGTCATCGGATGTTCCATTTTGTACCACCTGACCAAACTGGGGTGGACCGATGTCGTCATGCTAGAGCGGGATGAATTGACATCCGGGTCAACTTGGCACGCAGCTGCGAATATCCATGGCCTTCACGACAGCACAAATATCAGCCGCATCCAGCACTATACAATGAACCTTTATAAGGAGCTTGAAGCGGAAACAGGGCAGGGCTGTGGTGTCTTCCAACCTGGCTCGCTCTATCTTGCGCAGACCGAAGAACGTGAGCATCAGCTGCGCCTTCAGGCGGCAAAGGCCAAACTTTATGGAATGAATTTTTCCGAAGTCTCGCGTGAAGAGGCCGAACAGCTACATCCTTTGGTCAATTATGATGGCATTCGCTGTATCATGTGGGAACCAGATGGCGGCAATGTGGACCCATCCGGTGTGACAAACGCCTATGCCGTGGGCGCGCGCCAGCGCGGCGCCGAGATCTATCGCTTTACCCCTGTCACAGCCACCGAACAACAGCCCGACGGTTCATGGATCGTGCGCACGCCAAAAGGCGACATTCACACCCAGTGGGTGATCAATGCAGCCGGTCTTTGGGGCCGCGAGGTTGCCAGAATGGCCGGGATCGAGCTGCCACTGCAGCCAACGGAGCACCAATATTTCGTTACTGAGGCCATTGCCGAGATTGAAGGGCTGGACCGTCGTTTGCCTTCGGTCGCTGATCGGGATGGGGAATATTACCTGCGCCAAGAAGGCAAAGGTCTTTTGGTCGGCGCTTATGAAAAAGATATGCGTTTTTGGGCCGAAAATGGCACGCCTTTGGATTTCGGTCACGAATTATTTGACGACGATCTAGAGCGAATTGAAGAAAACATGATGCGTGCCATCGACCGCGTGCCTGTTGTGGGCATGGCGGGTATCAAACGGGTCATTAACGGTCCAATGATTTGGTCACCGGATTCCAACGTTCTGTTTGGCCCTGTCCCCGAGCTACGGAATTATTTCTGCTGTAACGGAATTATTCCCGGGTTTAGCCAGTCTGGCGGCATGGGCCTTTTGGCGGCGGATTGGATTGTTACGGGTGAGACGCGCTATGATATGTTTGCTTGGGATGTGGCGCGGTTTGGAGACTGGGCCGATGCCGCCTTTACAAAGGCGCGCGTCCAAGACCAATACGCGCACCGTTTCAAAATCCACTTCCCGAACGAAGAGCGTGACGCCGGCCGTCCTGTCCGCACACGACCAATCTATGAGATGCAAAAAGAGATGGGCGCGGTTTTTGGGTTGAACTACGGCTGGGAACACCCCCTCTATTTCGATGCAGAGACCCCTGAAACTGCGGGCTTTACCCGCCAAGACTGGTGGCATTCTGTGGGCCGCGAAGCAAAGATGCTGCGCGATCATGTGGGCGTGATCGACATTTCAAATTTCGGAAAGTACGTCTGCAAAGGACCAGATGCGGAAAACTGGCTGAACGCGGTATTTGCCAACACCATGCCAAAATCTGTGGGCCGATCGTGCTTGACGCCCTTGATCGGCGTGCGCGGCGGCATCGCAGGCGATGCAACGGTGACCCGCATGGCCGAGGATGAATTCTGGATCATCAGTTCCGGCATGGCGGAACGTTATCAACATCGGTTCTACAAAGAGGTACCTTTGCCCGAGGGCACAATTTTCCAAAGTCGTACAGTTGGAACATGCGCATTTAATGTCGCTGGACCTAAATCGCGCGAGGTTCTTCAACGCCTAAGTAATGCTGATCTTTCCAATGATGTATGGCCCTTTATGCGCTCAGGTAAATTGACAATCGCAGGTGTTGAATGTGGTGCTCTTCGTGTCTCATTCACCGGTGATCTGGGGTGGGAAATCTATTGTGATGAGACTGACCAATCCAAGGTCTATTCGGCCCTCATCCAAGCCGCTCAAGAGGCAGGCGGCGGCCCCGTCGGCAGCCGTGCCTTGATGTCGCTGCGCGTTGAAAAAGGCTATGGCAGCTGGAGCCGCGAATATAGCCCCGAATACTGGCCCCAAGAGGTCGGGCTTGATCGTCTTTGCAAAATGAACAAAGACTTCCTAAACAAATCTGCGGCCCAAGAGGTCATGGCCAAACCGGCCCGCGAAACACTTGTTCTGCTTCACATTGATGAGGCCGCCGTTACCGCCTCAAATGCAGACGCAACAGGCGGCGAGCCGATCTTCAAAGACGGACAGGGCATCGGACGGGTCACCTCGGGCGCTTATGGCTACTCGGTCGGAATGTCTCTGGCGCTAGGCTATGTTAAAGATG
>JALRHZ010000281.1 GCA_023259435.1 Paracoccaceae bacterium
CGGCCTTTCGGGCCAAGGGTAACTTTTACCGCGTCAGCCAGGATGTTCACACCCTTGAGCATACGGTTACGGGCGTCGGTGCCGAATTTGACGTCTTTAGCAGCCATTGCTGTAGTCCTCGTCTAAAATAGTTTCAGGGAAAGGTACGATCTCAGGCGATGATGCCGAGAATGTCGCCTTCTTTCATGATGAGCAGCTCTTCGCCGTCTACGGTGACTTCAGTGCCAGACCATTTACCGAAGAGAACGCGGTCGCCAGCTTTTACAGCCATTGCGATCAGTTCGCCGGAGTCTTTACGTGCACCTTCGCCGCAAGCAACTACTTCGCCTTCAGCCGGTTTTTCTTTGGCGCTATCAGGGATGATCAGACCACCCTTGGTTTTTTCGTCGCTCTCGACACGGCGGACCAGAACGCGGTCATGCAGCGGTTTAAAAGCCATTTTTGTAGCTCCTCAGCTATCGTTAAATCCTGTGTT
Source organism: Paracoccaceae bacterium (assembly GCA_023259435.1). Taxonomy (GTDB): domain Bacteria; phylum Pseudomonadota; class Alphaproteobacteria; order Rhodobacterales; family Rhodobacteraceae; genus JALRHZ01. The sequence continues at coordinate 476 of JALRHZ010000281.1, forward strand.
AGCACTCACTCACGTCGAGTGCTAACGACGCATAGTT
>JALRHZ010000282.1 GCA_023259435.1 Paracoccaceae bacterium
AGGCCCGGATCGGTCATGATGGTCGCAGGGTTCGAATTGACCAGGATCACCCGGTAGCCTTCCTCGCGCAGCGCCTTGCAGGCCTGTGCGCCGGAATAGTCGAACTCGCAGGCCTGTCCGATCACGATGGGACCGGCTCCGATGATCATGATGGATGAGATATCGGTTCTTTTCGGCATGTCGGTCCCCTTTTTCGCGCGGGTCTGAAAGCAGCATCCGCCCGCGCGGCAGCCCAGCGCGGAAGCAGGCCCCCGCGCGCAAATTCTCGTGGGTTATAGACATCCCCGAATGCGGCGCAAGCCCTGATGGGGGCTAAATTGAGCCTGAGACGATCCTTCTGACAGGCCCTTGCGGCAAGACCATCCGATACCTATGTCAACTTTGGTTGACAAGTTCAGGTCATGGTTGGCGTTGCGACGCCGCTTTTTCCTTTTTACGCCGAATATGCTCCGGTTTTCGGAGCCGTCCCACAGGTTTGGCCGGGTGGGCAGGAAAGGATTTGCAATGGCA
>JALRHZ010000283.1 GCA_023259435.1 Paracoccaceae bacterium
AGGCGGCGCACGGACCGCGATTGGTACGTTCGGAGGATCTTTGGCGGGAACATCGCCCATTGAATTGGGTACAGTCGCGTCCAAGGCCGCGTTAGAGCGCGCCGGTGTTGACGGCAGGCAAATCGGGCACGTAGCATTTGGCCATGTGATTAACACTGAACCGCGCGACATGTATCTTAGCCGTGTGGCTGCTATGGATGCTGGCGTTCCTGATACGACGCCAGCAATGAATGTAAACCGATTGTGCGGATCAGGCGCACAGGCGATTGTTTCGGTTGTACAATCCCTAATGCTAAATGATGCCGAGTTTGGTTTGGCTGGTGGCGCAGAGTGTATGAGCCGGTCGCCTTATATTATCCAAGACCAACGATGGGGCGCCAAAATGGGCGACATCAAAACACTGGACATGATGCTTGGTGCTTTGAATTGTCCATTTGGTACCGGTCATATGGGCGTAACCGCAGAAAATGTTGCCCGTGAACATGAAATCACCCGTGACATGCAGGATG
>JALRHZ010000284.1 GCA_023259435.1 Paracoccaceae bacterium
CTTGTAGACGACACCATCGATGTCATAGCCCAGCGTGGCGCGCCGCGCCTCGATCGCGCGGTAGTGGATCAGCATCTCGTCCGGTCCCTGGCACAGGCGCGTCAGGTCATTCGTGACGAATCCCAGCGCGGCCAACCGGTCGATCGCGCCCATCTGCGTATCGGCGAGCGGTTCGGAGACAGCGCCCCATCCATAGGCAAAGAACCGCAGGGGCCGCGCACGGGTGATCGCGGCATCAAGCTGGCGCAGAGACCCGGCCGCCGCATTGCGCGGGTTGGCGAAGGTCTTGCCCCCGATGTCCGCCTGCCGCGCATTCAGCGCCGCGAAATCGGCATGGCTCATGTAGACCTCGCCCCGCACTTCCAGAAGCGCGGGCGCCCCTGTCAGCCGCGCGGGAATATCCGCGATGGTGCGCGCATTTTCGGTGACATTTTCGCCCACCTCGCCATCACCGCGCGTGGCCGCCTGCACCAGCACGCCGTTTTCGTAACGCAGGGAAAG
>JALRHZ010000028.1 GCA_023259435.1 Paracoccaceae bacterium
ATCAGGCCGCTCAATCACGCGCGTTTGACTTGATCCGACAATCACCATCGTGCGCATGTCTGCCATCTCTGGTGTGGCTTGAGACAATGGCACATAGGAAATCTTTTCCTCGGGTGTTGTCACCGCACGTGCAAAAATGATCAGGCGATCCTCAGGACAGGCATCGCGCAAAATCTCCAAGGTTTTTTCAAACCCCTCAGGGCGCGATTTGGAACGTGGATTGTAAAATGCCATGGCAAAATCGGCCTCTGCCGCAAGGCGCAAGCGTTTATCAATGATCGACCATGGCTTAAGATTGTCACTTAGGTTAATGGCGCAGAAGTCATGCCCTAGGGGCGCGCCGGCACGGGCAGAGGCGGCAAGCATTGCAGTAATTCCAGGAAGTACTTCAATCGGCACGGTTCTATAGGCGTCGAGCCCGTGTTCCACAGCTTCATAGACGGCCGCCGCCATAGCAAAAACACCCGGATCCCCTGAAGAAACCACAACAACCCGTTTCCCGTCTAGTGCCATATCAAGCGCATGTTGGGCGCGGTCCACTTCGACACGATTGTCCGAGGCATGTAGGGTTAGCCCCTCACGCTCGGCAATACGGGCGACATAGGGGATATACCCAACGATATCTGTGGCCTGTTCGACGGCCTCGCGTACCTCGGCCGTCACAAGGTTTTCGCGACCCGGACCAAGTCCCGCAATTTTCACCCATCCCGTCATGGTCGGCGTCCTTGTCCATGCACCACAATGATCGAGAAATATGGAATGGTATCTTGTTCCATCTCTGCCAATTTTCCAACGGTTTGTTTGTCCATCGTTGCATATTGCACGATCCAAGCGCGGTCATAGAGGTTCGCGTCTTTTAAGGCGGTAATCACTTTGGGAAGGTTGCGCCCGATTTTCATGACCACAAGCGCATCAGTCTTTTGCATCTGTGTCGTAAGTGTCTCTTGGTCCAAGGTCCCCATGAGGACGGTAAGAATATCATCGCCCCATGTGATCGGTTGCCCTGTCGCGGTCCACGATCCTGACATGCCGGTGATTGCAGGGACAACCTCGACCGTTCGGATGTCGTTAAGGCGCGTATACAGGTGCATGAACGACCCGTAAAAGAAGGGATCGCCTTCGCATAATACAATCACATCGTCGCCCTGTGCCGTCAGCGAGGCGATATGCGCCGCGCAGTCCTGATAAAAGGACGATAGGACCTCGTTATAGCGCGGGTCTGACAATGGAATTTCTGTCGTGACCGGATATTCCATTGGGAATTCGATCACCGCCTCTGATAACATGCCATCCACGATTGCGCGGGCCTGACCTTTGCGACCTGCCTTGCGGAAATAGGCCACGTGCTTGGCCCCACGGATCAACCGATCCGAGCGTACACTCATCAAATCTTGTGCGCCCGGGCCAAGGCCAACGCCATATACCGATCCGTTGCTCATTCTTTGCGGCTTCCGATTGCGTTGACGGCGGCAACTGTGATTGCGCTGCCACCCAAACGGCCTTTGACGATGCAGCAGGGTACCGGTTGTGCCTCCCACAGGGCGTCTTTGCTTTCGACCGCACCGACAAACCCCACGGGGCATCCGATAATGGCGGCCGGACGTGGGCAATTGGGATCCTCGAGCATGTTCAACAGATGGAACAGAGCAGTCGGTGCGTTACCAATGGCGACAACAGCCCCCTCTAGTTTCGGACGCCACAATTCCAACGCTGCGGCCGAGCGTGTATTGCCCATCTCGCGGGCAAGATCATGAATGCCATCGGCCCAAAGCGTACAAATCACTTCGTTATTTGCAGGCATACGCGCGCGCGTGATCCCCTCGGACACCATGCGCGCATCACAAAAGATCGGTGCGCCGTTTTCCAATGCGGTACGGGCCGCTGGGACAAAGCCTTCCGAGAAATGAATGTACTGCGCCAAATCAACCATGCCTGCCGCATGGATCATGCGCACTGCAACGGTTTCCTCCTCATCATCAAAACGCCCAAGATCGCTTTCTTCGCGGATCATGCGAAATGATTGTTTGTAAATCGCGGCCCCATCGGTTTCGTATTCGTATGGCATAGTCTATTGGTCCATCATATTAAGGTCCGCTAGGCGGATATCTGTTTGACTGGGCGTTTCCCATGAACACCCGTTGCGAACAAGGTCAAATTTGCCGTCACGTCCGACAAAAGTATATTCAGCACGACGTGGGTGTGCGCATCCTTTCGCGCATCCCGACACATGAACTTGGCCTTTGAGGTGGTCAGTCAGTGTGCTCGCAAAGGCATGGGTATCTACCGTTGCGCTGGTACACATGGGGGCACCGGGACAAGCAGTGATGTGCATCAGGGGATCATTGGGATGTGTGGCAAAGCCGTCTATCTGCTTGGTCTGAAGTGGGTGGTCCAAGATCATCCAACGCCAAGGGGTGACGCGAAATGACCCGGAATACGCCTCCAAAAGCCCCCGCATATCCTGCGCTTGAAATTGACCAAATCGCGCGCCTATTTGATGATCAATCACGGGGTGCTGTGCCATGGGCGGAATGGGTGTTGACGCAAACTTATGAGGTAAAGGAGAGGCGGCAACAACACGGCGCATACGTTTTAGGGTCAAACCGTCATGGCTTAGAAACCATGCAATCAGGTCCGCTATGACAGAGCCAAGTTGATCGGGGGTGCAGGTCACGCCCATCTCCGCCCCGTCCGCGTGAACTAGGACACTTTTGTCCTTAACGTACAGACGAATATCGGCTGAGGCAGAGTGCAGGACAGGTGCGTCGTAATCGTCGATCGCAAACCCAAACTTGGCCGACAGTGGAGGCACGTCCAAAAGCGTCTCGCATAATATGTGATAGGCATGCGATATACCTTCGCTTGGCCCAAAAGGGTTTGTAATGATCGCGCGCTTGCGGTCCATGTCGGGATCTGCATCCACTAGCCCCGCTGCGATCAAGTCTGACAACGCAGACTGAGCCGAGGTTTCTGTTAGCCCGCGAATTTGCAGATTGGCCCGATTGGTCAGATCAATCACACCCGATCCATAGGTGGATGCTGTGTTGCAGATCATGCGCATTTCATCGGCTGAAAGACGCCCCAAGCGTGGTTTCACGCGCAGGATAAACCCATCGCCGGATTGCATCGGCCTATGCGCAGAAGGGCACCATCCTTTGGCTAAATCGTCCCGAGCAGCCTCCATTATAGCCTCTCTAACTCGGCGATGATGGAATTGCGGCGCGTGGTCCAGAGGCCTGCGTCATGGAGTGCCGCAAATTTTTCGCGCATTGCAGCTAAGGCGTCTGGGTTGGCGTCTTGCATAAACGTGACTACGGCATCGTCACCCAGTGTTGCTTCGAAATACTGATCAAAGAGATGGGATCCCACCACACCCGCCAAATGTGCAAAACTTGCCATGTGATCTAATGTGGCGGCAATCTCGGCTGCTCCGCGAAAGCCATGCCGCGCCATGCCGTTGATCCAATTTGGATTGGCGGCACGGGCCTGAACCACACGGGCCACCTCTTCCCGAAGGGTGCGCGCGCGCGGCGCATCGGGGTTTGTGTTGTCCACATGATAAAGGGCCGCTGGCGCCCCGCCGGCCACCCCTTTGGCGGCGGCAAAACCGGCCTCATGTGTGGCATAGTCATTGGCCAATAGAACATCGGACTCCAATAGGTCCTGCAGATGCACAAAGCTATCTGCCTGTTCGACACGCGCTTGGATGGCGCTCGGGTTATGCTCGGCCTCACCTGTGTCCAATGTGTATGAGCTGGCAGCAAGCCATGCGCGGCCTGCGTCGGCGCGCGCCTCATCTGTGAATGTTTCGGACGAGGCACCCATATTCATCCCATAGCTGCCCGGCGCTGGGCCAAAAACCCGTGAGGTTTCGCTTTGTCCTACAAATGGGTTCCAATCATGGGCTTCGTCGCGCTGCGACAAAGCCTGCACCGCCTGACCAAACAAGACAGAGAGGGTTGGAAAAACATCCCGAAATAGACCAGAAACCCGCAGAGTCACATCGAGGCGGGGACGTTCCAACATCGCGATGGGAAGGACCTCGATCCCAGACACCCGTTCTGACCCTGCATCCCAGACGGGTTTTACGCCCAAAAGATGCAACGCCATGGCAAACTCTTCGCCTGCTGTGCGCATCGTCGCAGAGCCCCATAAATCAACGATCAGGCCTTTGGGATAATCGCCGTGGTCTTGCAAATGCCGCCGCACCAATTCTTCGGCCAGTTTCACACCTTGTGCATAGGCCGAGCGTGTCGGAACCGACCGCGGGTCCGTGGTAAACAGATTGCGCCCTGTGGGTAAAACATCTGTGCGCCCGCGATAGGGAGATCCCGACGGCCCCGCCGGAACACGGCGACCGTTCAGAGCATCAATAAGGCCCTGCCGTTCTGCGTTGGCAGATGCGGTCACGTCAAAACTTGGATTGGTCCCTTCGGGCACGCGTCCAAAGATATGCAGACCATCGCCAAATTGGCTTTCTTTGATGTCACAGACAAAGCGATCAATGCGCGTGATGGCCTCGGCCACAGAAGCAGCACGATCTAGGCCTAAGTCGTCTTCAACGCCGATGGCCTGTGCCTCATCCCGAATATCTGATTGCAGACGGTCGCGACGTTTCGGGTCAAGGCCATCAGCATTTGAAAATTCGTCGAGCAGGCTTTCCAAACGCGAAAACCTATCCGGCGTTTGGGATGCTTTCATCGCAGGGGGAACATGTCCAACTGTGATCGCGCCGATCCGGCGTTTGGCCTGGGCTGCCTCGCCAGGGTCATTCACGATAAAAGGGTAAATGACAGGCGTTGCGCCGATGAGGGCCTCGGGCCAGCATTCGCCCGAGAGCGCGACCGCCTTACCCGGGAGCCATTCAAGCGTTCCATGTGCGCCGATATGAACGATCGCATCTGTTCCAAAGGTATGCCGCAGCCACAAATAAAACGCGACATAGCTATGACGCGGAACACGGGACGTGTCGTGATAGTCATCCTCGCGGGTTTTTACATTGCCCCGTTCTGGCTGAAGCGCCACAACCGTATTGCCCCGCAGGGTCGTGGCAAAGTGAAAGACATTGTCATGGACCGCTGGATCATCTGTGATATCACCCCAAGTCGCCCAAAGCTCTTGTGTCAATGTCTCTGGCAAGGACTTTAAAGCATCTAAGTAGTCCGAGACCGGCCATGTTGTGGATTTCGCTGCAAGGTCACTAGGGATGTCGCCAGCCTCTGATGTGACAAAGCCTTCGCTACATAAATCTGACAAAACAGCCTCGACCGAGGCCAAGGCGTCCAACCCCACTGCATGGGCCATTTGCCAATCTTTGCCGGGGTATGTAGATAAGATCAAAGCCGCTTTTTTCTGGGCGTTTGGCGTTGTTTGAAGCGCCACATGCGCGGCGATTTTATCCGCAATGCGCCCGATCTGATCCACATCCGGTTGGTGAGCAAATCGGCTGAATTCTAGCTCGGCATCCCGCGCGCCTGGTTCCTTGAACGAAGCAACTCCCGCGAATAAACGTCCGTCAACCTCAGGCAATACAACGTGCATCGCAAGGTCTGCGGGCGACAGCCCGCGCTCGGCCTCGTCCCACGCGTCGCGTTTTGACGTGGCCAATGCCATTTGAAACACGGGTACGCCCGCCGCATCCAAAGGGGATGTCCCATCCTTTCCTTTGCCTGAAAAAGCGGTGGCATTTACGATGGCCACAGGTTGATGAGCCGTAACTTGCCGGGTCAACCATTTTGCCGCCTCGGGGGCTTTTAGACTGGGCGAAAAGAGACATAGGGTATCAAACCCTTTGGCGTCAAGCGCCCGTGTCATGGCCTCGAACGGCGCAAGATCGGCGGCAGAAAGATATGACAGATAAAAGGTAATAAGAACCAATGGACGTGGTGCCGGTCGCATTGCAGGAAGGGCCGTGCAGGTGATCCCATACTCAGGCGACCATCCCCCAACAGCAGGCAACATTTTATTGCCGCGCACCGGTTTCGCGTAAAGGCCCGCAGAAATCGCAAGTTGTGCCAAAGCGGCCTGTGCCCCAAGTGCGCCACCGGTTTCACAGAGCTTTTGCAACTGTCGCAATGTCGAGACCGGCAAGGTCGACATGTCATCAAGGGTGCTATCGGGGCGGCCATCGGCGGGCAGAACGGCCAAAGCGATCCCCTGTTTGTCGGCCAAAGATTTGACTTGTTGCAGGCCATAAGACCAATAGGGCATGCCGCCGATGAGACGGATCAATATACCCTTTGCCTCGCTCAGGGTGTTGTCGATGTAGGTATCGACAGAAAGCGGATGTTTCAAAGCCGCCAAATTGGCAAGGCGCAGACTTGGGAGGCCCGCCTTGCCTTGGTGCCATCCCGCCGAGAAAGCGCCAAGGTCACTATCAGAAAACGAAAGGACCACCAGATCCGCTGGACTTTGTCCCAGATCAACGGGGGTTTCAGTTTCCTCTAACCCATGGCTTTCCCGAAAGATGACATGCATTTTGGTTTATCCGATCAAAACCTGTTCGATTGCCGCTGTGTTTACATCATCGTGTTCCGCAATCACAACAACGCGCCCTTGACGGGCCTCATCAGGTGCCCACGGGCGATCGAATTGCCACCGCACACGTGCGCCAACCGCTTGGACCAAGAGGCGCATCGGCTTGCCTTGGACCGCAGCATAGCCTTTGACGCGCAGAATGTTTTGTTCCTTGGCAAGGCGCTCTATCTTGGCGACCAAATCTTCGGGGCTTGTTTGATCGGGCAGATTGACAACGATGCTTTCGAAATCGTCATGTTCGTGATCATCATGACCATCGTGATGCGATGGACGTGCATCCATGTCATCCTCGGCTGCCGCCTCAAGCCCCAAAACGACACGAGGATCGACTGCGCCATCTGTGACCTCAATCACAGGAATTGGACGCGGTGCTTCGGCCGCAATGATATCCTTTGCCTTTTGGCGTGCATCAGCATCGGCCAGATCGCATTTTGTCAACAATATGAGATCCGCACAGGAGATTTGATCCTCAAACACTTCGGACAATGGAGTTTCGTGATCGATGCTTTCATCTGCCGCGCGCTGGGCGTCGACGGCGGCCACATCTGGCGCAAAACGGCCCGCGGCCACAGCTTCGGCATCGGCGAGAGCAATAACCCCATCCACCGTGATCTTGGAGCGGATATCTGGCCAGTCAAAGGCCTTGAGCAATGGCTTTGGCAGCGCAAGGCCCGAGGTTTCAATCAAGATGTGATCTGGGCGCGGGTCCAGTTTCATCAAGGCTTCGATGGTCGGGATGAAATCATCTGCGACCGTGCAACAGATACATCCGTTTGCAAGTTCCATAATATTTTCTGCCGGACAATCGGGAATGGCGCATGATTTCAGGATGTCGCCATCTACGCCAACATCGCCAAACTCATTGACCACAACGGCCAAACGACGGCCGCCGGGGTTTTGCATCAGTTGCGAAATAAGGGTGGTTTTTCCAGACCCGAGAAAGCCCGTAATCACAGTGACGGGAAGTTTGGTGAGATCGCTCATGAGTGCTCCTTTAGGGGTGGGATTCGCGCAATGCAATTCTTACGGAAATGTTCGGGCCTTTCGCGCCACGGCACAAGGCCATCCGCGGCATTCGAGTATTTCTTTGCGCCTTCGATCACGGTTTCGACGTCTGTTTCCGGATCGAGATGACCGTAGATATAGGTCCATTTGTCCTCGGCCCGCAAAACAATCGTGCAGCCACGCTTGCAATTTGACAGGCAGTCCACGGACCGGATGGTGATGTGGTCCGGCACATCTGCGGCCGTAAGGCCTTGTAAAAGATGTTTGCCTGGACGGTCATCTTTATCCGCCGGGACATCGTTCAAACGGCATGTGGCACAGACAAGGATTTCCACAGGGTCCAAGCCTATGTTTTCTGTGGGTGGTGTCAAAGGGTCTTTGGTCACGGCGTCCTCTTGTTGCGGTTGAACGAGGCGGACGGACGACGCCCATAGTGAAACATGGACTACGCCCCATCCCAGAACACCCCGTCCGGTTGGGTTTTTGTGCTCTGGCAGGTCTCCCGGCTTGCAGATATCGGAGTACTCCGGCGAAACGTCCCTTCCCAAACAAGATGTTCAGTGGGTGCGCCTCTCTCTGGTCACGGTCGCGGGGGCGGCTGCGCTTTGGATTTCTCCTATCGCATTCCCTCTTCGTCTGCAGTAGATACAGACACCATAAGCGCGTTGGGACGTGCATGAAGGCAAGCAATGAGTCAAGCAAAAAGGGGATCCTGCTATGGATGAAAATCAACGTCACGCTGAGAAAATGAAAAAGATCCAAGCCGCACGCGCCAAAATGATGGAAACCAAGACCGAAGAAAAAGGTCTGATCATTGTGAATACGGGCACGGGCAAAGGGAAATCCTCGGCAGGGTTTGGCATGATCATGCGGTGTATCGCGCATGGGATGAAGGCCGGCGTTGTTCAGTTTATCAAGGGAAATTGGATGACCGGAGAGCGGCAGTTTTTAACCGAGCGTTTTGCGGAAGAAGTGACCTTTGTTGTGTCTGGTGAGGGGTTTACATGGGACACCCAAGATCGGGAACGTGACATTGCAGCGGCCCAAGCAGGATGGGCACGGGCAAAAGAATTGATTTTGGATCCTGAGATCGAATTTGTGTTGCTAGACGAAATCAATATCGCCTTGCGGTATGATTATTTGGACATCGACGAGGTTGTTGAGTTTTTGCTAACCCAAAAACCGTTTATGACGCATGTTGTTTTGACGGGTCGGAATGCAAAGCCTGAATTGATCGAAGCGGCTGATATGGTGACCGATATGGATTTGGTCAAGCACCCGTTTAGGGATGGGGTCAAAGCGCAAAAAGGCGTTGAATTTTAATTCAGTAAGTGTAAAGCGCGCGCCTTGCGGCCCCATTTAGGGCCCTTAGGCGCGGTCTGACCCATGGTCAGACGTGCTCAGTTAAACGCCGGTGCGCGCGATATTCAGTATCGCGTCTATGTCAAGATGGGCCTCAAGGTGATCCGCCAAAGCGTCCAGCGTGTTATCGACCTCTTGGGCGTAGTTGACTGTTTGATCCAGTTCGCCAAATCTTGACAAGAAATGGGTTCTGAATGCGTCATCCGTAAAAAGGCCGTGCAGATAGCTACCTGTAATGCGCCCATCTGGTGAGATTGCCCCATCTGGTCGGTTTCCAATCAATGCAAAGGGGCGATCGCAATCAGGGCCATTTGTTTGACCTTTGTGGATTTCGTATCCTGATACGCTTAATCCCGTTTCACAATGACGGGCGGTTGTTTGGGTCAGGGTTTTTTGGTGGGTCATTTCAGTTGTGACGTTCAAAAGACCAAGTCCTTTGGTTTGTCCTGGGCTACCTTCTGATCCATCTGGATCATCGATCCAGTTCCCAAGCATTTGATATCCACCGCAAATGCCCAAAACATGTCCTCCTCGCCGAACATGGGCAAAGAGATCAATGTCCCAGCCCTGCGCGCGTAAGAATTCCAAATCGCCGCGTGTGGATTTGCTTCCCGGTAGAATCACCAGATCGAGGCCGGATGGGATCGGTTGCCCCGCTGAGATGCGGGTCATGCTGACGTTTGGATCAAGGGACAGTGGGTCCATATCATCAAAATTAGCAATGCGCGAAAATTGGAGGAACCCAACTTTGATTTTCCCACCCTGCGACGTTGACCGTATGTCCAAAGCATCTTCGGCCGGAAGTTTGCTGGCGTCAAAGAAAAAGGGCAAAACGCCGAGACCGCGCCAGCCCGTGTGGTGTTTGATGATGTCATAGCCATCGTCAAACAGCCGCGGATCACCCCGAAATTTGTTGATCAAGAAGCCTTGGATCATTGAGTTGTCGAGATCTGACAACACCGCCTGTGTTCCAACAACTTGGGCAATGACGCCACCACGATCAATGTCGCCAACCAAAACCACAGGTGTTTGTGACGCCACAGCAAACCCCATGTTTGCGATGTCGCTATCGCGTAAGTTTACTTCGGCGGGTGATCCGGCCCCTTCAACAACAACAATATCTGCCTGTTCTTTCAAGGTGGTAAAACTCTGTAATACAGGAGCCATTAGGTCCTTTTTCAAAGCGCTATAGTCGCGGGCACTTGCCGTTTTCCACTTTTGCCCATTGACGACAATTTGGCTTCCGCTTTCGGTTTGAGGTTTTAATAGAACGGGGTTCATTAAGGTCGTTGTTGGCGTTTTACAGGCCAAAGCCTGTAATGCTTGGGCGCGACCAATTTCACCACCATCCGAAGTCACAGAGGCATTGTTCGACATGTTTTGCGGCTTAAACGGGCGAACTGAAAGTCCGCGGTTTACCAAGGCGCGACATAAACCTGCCACCAAAACGCTTTTGCCGACATTTGAACCGGTGCCCTGGAACATTATTGACGTCATTGTTGGATCCTTTGTGGGTCATTGGCAACACTTAGCACATAGCAACTTGGATTCTGACGTAAATAAGAAACTTAATTGATCTTTTGCGGCGTCATGGGGTATGGCTGTGCGCGATACATGGTGGGTAAATGGTCTTATGACGACGACTCAAATTGAAGACGATGAAATTGATTTAAAAGAATTGTTCGCCGCGCTTTGGCGGGGAAAGTGGATTATCTTCGCGATTACAGGTATTTGCCTTGCGCTGGGTTCTGCGTATTTGCATCAGGCTGATCGCCTTTATACGGTTACCTATACTCTTAAACCGGTCTCTGATGAAGGATCCGGCAATGCTTTGCAAGGGTTGGGTGGACTGGCGTCACTTGCAGGTGTGTCCTTGCCCACAAGCGGCAGCGGTGATTTCGCGTCTTACAAAAAAATGCTTACCTCGCAAGAAGCGGCAACACGTTTGGTGTCCAACCAAGAAATAATGCAATTTGTGTTTGCGAGCGAATGGGATGAAGGCAGCCAATCTTTCAAACAACCTGTACCGGGGCAGATTGGCTCTGCCATCCGCACAGTCAAAAAAGCCTTAACCGGTGATGAACCACGAGGATACAGAGCGCCTGACGCAGCCCGGCTGGCTCAGTTCGCCAAAGATAATTTGTCATTGTCAGAAGATAAAGATACCGGTTTTTTGACATTATCGATGGAGCTTGTGACGCCAGAGGATGGGGCGATGTTTATGGCCGAATTGACCGAAGAGGTCGATACGATGTTCAAAGAGCGGTTCATGGCTGAAGGGCAAGGCGCCTTGCAATTCTACCAAGAAAAGCTGACCCGTGCCCGTTCAATTGAACATCGCGAGCAACTTGCCAAGTTGATTGCGCAAGAAGAGCAAAAACAAATGCTTGCGTCGCGCGAAGGCCCATTTGTGGCTGAAAAAATTATGGGGCCGGCTATTTCGCTGGGTCCAACGTCGCCAAAATCATCGCTTGTATTGGCCCTATCGATAGTTTTGGGAATGTTTTTTGGTGCAGCCCTAGTATTGGTTCGGTCGGCTCTGCGCTCAGGAGAGGAAGCATAATAATGCATCTAAGGTTTTTGGCATATTTTGCCGCTTTCGTTATAACGGTATCCTCAGTGTCTGCGCAGTCGATCACGGCGGAGATGTTGTTGCAGGGAGGGGGTGTCACGGCTTCTCAACTTGAGCAATTAAACCAATTGCAAAACGGGCGCGCCAATCAATCGCAGACTCCACAAAATCCTCAGATTTTGGGTGAGGCTCCGGTGCAAAACCTGCGAGGCGATCAAGATGATGCACCAGAGATATTGGACCCAAGTGAGACAATAAACATCGTAGAAGAAGATGACCTGCCCGAGAGTTTACTGGGCCAATATTATATGGCTGTAACCGGAGAGAACCTATCGCTGTTTGGGCCAGGCATGCTTGCGATAGCGGAAAATCCAAACATTTTGTTCTTTGATACCATCGGACGCGACTATGTTTTGTCTGTGGGGGATACGGTTAACATCTCGATGCGTGGGTTAACCTCGCTAGATCAGGATGTAACTGTGGACGCAAGGGGCAGAATTGCGTTGCCGAACTTTCCCGTAATTGTCGCCAAGGACCGGACCATTGCCGAACTAGAGGAACACCTATTGGACACGGTCTCAGCCGATGACAGATCTGCGCAAGTTTTTGTATCATTAGGAAGTGCTCGCCTTTTGCCTGTTCAAATAACGGGCGCGGTGGTCGAACCCAGAACAATCGCTGTACCTGCCTATACGCCTGTAAGCCGTGTTTTGTCGTTGATTGGCGATTTGGACGATCAAGCTTCTGTTCGCAATATTTCTATCATCTCTGGTGGTGAAAAGGTGCGCGACTTAGACATGTACGATGTCTATTCGGGTGATCCAGGTGACTCTGAGTATTTTCTGACGCAGGCGACCCGAATTCATGTCGGGACTTTGGCGGGAACCGTCGCTGTGTCAGGTTTGGCAGGACGCCCTGGAATATACGAATTACCAGCTGGACGAACCTCAATTTCGTCACAAGAGCTTTTTCAACTCGCAAATATGACACTTATTCCGCCCGGTGCCGAGGTCGAGGTTTTGCGGTTGGATGCAGATGGAAATGTGTCCTCGTTAACCGTCGACCCACTTCAAGGGTTCCAAGTGCAAGCAGGGCAAGCTGTTCGTGTCTCATTTGTACGCACACGAAATGTAAAAAAGATCGAGGTTAAAGGGGCCGTTGTTCAAGACTTTAGTTTGACAAGTACGTCACCTGTGTCAGTGGCCAAAGTTTTGCGCGACGGGGCGGTCCTAAAACCAACTGCCGTGGTTGAATTTGCTTTAATCGAAGCGCGTGTCAAAGGGGTCTCTGTTCCACGTGCTGTCGACTTGCGTCATGCGTTTGCCAATCCTGATGCCGTTGTGATGCATCCGGGTGAAACGTTGATCGTTTTTGACACGCAAAGCTATACGGACCTGATACAAATTGACCTTAGCGGGACTGCGGATTTGCGCGCAAAGTACCTGAAACAATCTGGTGCTTCGGAAATTGTTTTTGACACAACACGTGTCGCCTTTGTTGCGCCAAACCCAGTTCCAACAGTCATGGACGCCATTAATTCTCATATGATCTTGCCTGAGAACACTGCCGTTGATTTTGCTGTCATGTACGATCCAGATGATCGTTCAAATTCGATACGGACCTTTTCGATTATCCAAGCGCAAAAATCCCCTCGAGATTTTATGCTACCCGCAGGGTGGCGCATACAGCTGTATTCGCGCGGACTTTTGAAGGATTTGGCAGATGGCCGTTTGTCGTCGAAGGTTCTAGCCAGCAATGCCGTACAGCTTTTAGAGGCAGCAGATCCGGCAGTGATTTTTCTTGACGGGAATTTGGTCGCGAATTTGCCCTCTGGCCTGCGTTTGTCAACGGCGCAGGTGACTGAGCGATTGCGCAGTGCAGGGGATGTTTATCCTCTTTACGCGAGTGTTCAAACAAGACAAACGGGTACGTTGTTTTTTAATCATGCGGCGCGTCGTGTTGACGATCTAATTGGTGTGTCTTCTGATTTTACGGTGCGGTCAGGACAAAGAATTGACCTGTATACGACTTCTTTCATTCGTCGGATATTTGAAGATGTCGATGAAGACTCGCAAGCGGTGGTGGATTTGGCCTCTGCGAATGTTGATGAACTTGTAAATCAACAGATTGTAGACGACTTTACAAACCAAGACCAAAACCCAGACGTTCAGCGTGTCCAACCTACGCAATCCGAAGAGAGCAGGACACGAGCGTTGAATGGTTTGCTGACCTCTGCCAAGCTTTTGACCGGTGCTGTCGAGCAACCCGGGTTTTACCCTGTCGCACAAGTTGTGACCCTCGCAGAATTGCTAAGCGTGGCAAACGGAACTTTGCCAAATGCAGATACGGCACGGGTCACTGTCCGTCGGTATCACACCAATTCGGCTGGGAGTTTACACCTTCAATCGTCAAAGAAAATGGATATTTCGCGCGTCGCAGCGCATCAAGTCGTGTTGCGTGGGGATTTTGATGTTTTCGTGCCAAGTTATATCAACGACGCATCGGTTGGCCGCATTACGATAGACGGTGAGGTCAATCGCCCAGGAGAGTATACCTTTGGGCGGAATGAAACTTTGCATGATATCATCCAACGGGCCGGTGGTTTGACTCCGGTTGCATATCCATTGGGCGCTGTGTTTACACGCGAGCCGTTGAAAAAAGAACAACGGGCCGCAAACCAGTCTTTGGCCCGTCAAGTCGAGCAATCCATCCTGACACTCTCGCAAAGCGACCGCGATGGTGCCGGTGACCAAATTTCTGCTGTTCTGACATTTGCAAAACAGTTGAGAAGTTTGCCGGTGTCTGGCCGTCAATCCGTAAACATCGCCTTGCGAACGTCTGGCAACCCTATTTACCTGCAAGACGGGGATCTATTGTTCGTGCCCAAACGCCCAAGCCATGTGAGTGTGATTGGAAGCGTTTATTCGCAGGTATCTACAGACTTTAATCCCCACAAAACTGTGGCGGACTATCTTAGCGATGCTGGTGGATTGGACCGTGTGGCAGACAATCGGAACATTTATCTTGTGTTGCCGAACGGGCAAAGCCAAACTTTGGCCAATGATACGGATACAACCACTTTGGTTCCACCTGGCGCCGTTATTGTTGTGCCACCAAAGACGGATAAGTTAACCGCCCTTGGCTTGACGGAAGTAATTTCAAAGATCCTTGGCAATATTGCGACATCGTTGCTTGCAATCAATGCAGTACGTTAAGCTTCTTTTTGTATTTCTTTTGACCATGCTGCCAAAAAGCGTGGTCGCGCACTCTTGCTCTGCTCAAGGTCTGTCCGAGGCGCGTGAAGCTCTCGTTCAGGCGCTTGGACTTGGTTCGGATACAGTGCTTTGGGTAAATGGCGAGAGCATCGCGATCATAGGCGACGATGTTTCAGGTTTGGGCGGAACGGAAAGCGATCTCGACCTTTTGGAAGTTTACGAGCTGAGAGATGGTGAATTTGTCTTGGTTGATTTTCTCACCGCCCATGTTCCAAAACATTTGCGACAATGGCGTGATGAATTCTTTGAAACTGGTGACGAGGTCTTTGTTTCCTCTGCTGCATCCCTGTCGTTTTCATCTTCAGATAGTCAAGCCTGTCTTGGAAGCCTTTGGGCAGAAGAACTTAGCTCTGGTTATTATAAAGTTCACCGCAAACAGGGACCATTAGAGGCCAATTACAGCGACATCGTATCTTTGTTGATTGAGCGGTCAAAAGATTTACTTGTTGGACAGAATACAGTTCATGTGGCTGGCGATGTCAGTGCGCAACCTGGTCTGTTATCGAATGCGCCAAAGAATTCTGATCCACGCGTGGTTCAACGTCTAGATGTTACTCACAAAAAACATGGATTCACACGCGTAACCACTCAAATCCCGTTTCGAGAGTATCTTCGTACATTGCCGTATGATGATCAATCGGATCTGTATTATTTATCATTCTTGTCGACTGAGGACGGCTTTACATATCACGGTGATGCAACAAAGCTAAGCTTGGGCTATATGTTGGGCCAAGATGCCTCCTCGCTAGACTTGTCGGGACAGGTCTATTTGGGAAATGGTATAGACGCGGTTGCCGCGCTGCGGATAGATCAGCAAAATATTGACGTATCACAGGCCTATGCACAGTATACAATCTCGCCGGTAATGGCCGGACTGGTAAGGTTTAGGCTTGGTCGTTTTAATATCGATCAATCTGGTGTTTTTATGAATGCTTTAAAATTCCAATCCGACACAGAGGGATATTCTGGTCTCTCCGCCTATTTGGGAACTGATGGCCCAGTTCAATCCTCATTTTCATTACAGAGTGCGAAATATAATTCAAACTGGGACGCTGTATTTGGAAGTTCCGCAAATTGGCAAAAAATAGATGGTAGTACTAAAAAATTTGCACATTTCTTTGTCGGCAAAGAATTAGACAATAAGGTCAATTTAGAAATTTCAGGTCAATTTGATTTGGGTGATATAAACTCGTCGACATTTGGATTATATCTTTCTCTCCCACTTGGGTCTGCGGCGAAAAACACAATCAACACGCAAGGCTATGTTGCCTTGTCGTCACCGGCCTCGTCGCCGATACTGTCCTTACAACGTCAGGATCGTATGGCCTATTTCCAGAATACTAAGCGTTATGTCACGCAAAATTGGAATAACATGTTCCGCAACGATCTAGATCGCTAAATCGTCAAGCGTTCCGCCGTCATCAAGATGATTCGAAACCCATTTAGGTTTGCGGCCTCGACCTGTCCATGTTTCTTTCGAATTATATGGGTTTTTATACTTTGCTAAAACAGGTGGTCGTTTGGATTTTAATTGCGTTAACTCATCCAAAGTAAATCCAAGCTCTTTTGCGCGCATTTCCAATTCTTTACGCGCTTGTTCTTTCGCTCGTTGTGAATATGTTTCGATCGCTTTATCTACGTTGTTTCTTAATTTTTTAAGCTGATTGAGATCTAGGGAATTTAAATCAAGTTGCATTTGAAAATCTCCACATAATTTAATTAAGGTTAATCTGACTTATTGAATTGAGACAATACTATTTAATTATTACCAAAGTTTAATTTTCATTTTGAAAATTTCTTCCTGCTTGGGGCGTCTATCCAAACTGGCTATTTCTAGGCCGAATTTTGGTACAAAGGGATAGTAGCCTTAAAATTTCTTTGGTGGGGTCGTTATGGCAAATGAAGAGTTTTACCAGCATGGCACGGGGGTTGCTCCTGTGGTGTTGGCAAATCACTTGGTCATTCGAAAGGTAGCCTGTCATGTTAAAAAGATTCACGATTGCGCAAAAGCTCCCGGTGCTTTTTGCCGCAATGTCCCTTGCCTCGGTTCTGGTCGTTGGAATCGTCTCATACGTTGAGATGTCCCGCGGGTACGAAAAAGAGGATCTTGCAAAGATCAATTTGCTCGAAGAAGAATTCCAAGAAACCATTTTGCAAAATTATGATGCTGTGCGTGCGGATATGGTGGTGATTTCAAACACCTCAACGACCATTGATGCGTTTACGCGTCTGGGCGCAGGATATCAAAACCTTGCAAACGAAGGTGAAAACCCCAAAACCTTCTTGCAGAACTCATACATCACGCAGAACCCGTATCCAGCAGATCAGCGCCACTTGGCGTCGACTATTGAGGATGGATCATATTATTCAAAATTTCATGCGAAGTACCATGATTGGTTCAAGACAATGTTGGTGTCCTACGACTATTATGACATTTTCTTGGTCGATCCAGAAGGTAACGTGATCTATTCTGTGTTCAAAGAGAATGACTTTGCAGATAACGTGTCATCCAATTTGTTGAAATCAACAGGGCTTGCACAGGCTGTTCAAGCCGCAACAGAGAACGAAATAGGTCTTACTGATTTTGACCCTTACACGCCATCTGCGGGCATCTTAGCCTCTTTTATGTCGACGCAAGTCCGTAACAGTTATGATCAAGTTATCGGAACTTTGGTTATTCAGTTGAAACCAGACTCGTTCCAAGCGGTCTTGTCCGACCATGGGGTTTATGGAGACGCTGCACGCTCGTTCATTTTGGATAGTGAATATGATGTCATTTTCCAAAGCAAAGGTGAAAATTATGCCCCTGTCGGCCCTGATTTCTTTGATGGTTCAGATGTGATTGCCAAAATCAAAGCTGGCGAGCATGGTATCATTTTGACGACAGAGCCAGAGACGGGTCGCAAGGTTTATGCAGCCTATGGCGTTCAAGAGGCCTTTGGTCAAAAAACAGGTGTTGTTGTTTTCATTGATCACGCATCTGCGATGTCTGACGTAAATGCGTTGCGCAACAAAATGATTTGGTTGGCGGGTCTAACATTTTTGACTGTTGTTGCGATTGGTCTGTTTTTGGCGCGCTCGATCAGCAAGCCATTGTTCAACCTTCAAAATGCACTTCAACGTATCGCACGCAGTGGTGATTTGACGGTGCGCGTGTCTGTCGACGGCAAAGATGAAGTCGCCTTATCTACCCGCGCGGTGGATGAATTGATCGAAATGACGCAAAGCACGTTTTTGACGATTAAGAGCGGGTCCGTCACTGCTGCGGACGCAGCCGAAAAAATGTTGTCAACAGCGCGCATCATGGCAGAGAATGCTGAAACGCAATCATCCTCTGTTGAAGAGCTGTCATCGTCTGTTGAAGAAACTGAAAGCCAAGTAAAGTCCAACGCAGAAGCGGCACGCGAAGCGAACGCATTGGTCGAAGGCACAATCTCGGTTGTTCAAGAGGGTAAAGGCCGGATCAATCGCATGGTCGAAAGCATGGATGACATTAAATCGTCGTCTGAAGATATTGCGAAAATCATCAAAGTGATTGACGAAATCGCCTTTCAAACGAACTTGCTTGCGTTGAACGCTGCTGTTGAAGCGGCACGCGCCGGTCAACACGGTCGTGGGTTCGCGGTTGTTGCTGCTGAGGTTCGCAACCTTGCGGGGCGTTCTGCGAAAGCAGCCCAAGAAACGTCTGAACTGATTGTTGGATCGTCAAAGCGCGTCGAAGCAGGTGTTGAGGTGTCAAGCCAAGCACGTGAGGCCTTTGATAAGATCGCAGAAGATATCTCTTCTGTAAGCGATTTGGTTGGCAAAATTTCGATGGCATCTGATGAACAGGCGCGCGGTGTGACATATATCAACCGCGCCATCCAAGAAATTTCGGATGCAGCCATGACAAATGCTGTTCGTGCCGAAGAGTTGAATGTTGTTGCCAAAGAGCTGGCATCATCGAATGAAGGTGTCCTTGGACAAATTGACCAATTCGAATTGGGCAACGCGTCAAACAAGCGTCGCGGTAAACCGTCAAAGCGCGAAGAAATTCGCGTCGCGTCCGAGGCGACCCCAGCGAAACGGTCGAAACGTGACACTAAGCCTGCGTCAGCTGCGCCAAAGTCACAGATGATGGAGAAATCGTCATCTGCGTCCACGGACATGGATGAGCGCGGGTTTGGGAACTACTGATCCCTGCGAATGCCGAGTGACCATAAAACCGGACCGTCAGGTCCGGTTTTTTCTTTTTTGAAACCAATTATTTGCTATGACTTACCGCATTGGCACCCACAAAGGGGCCTGAATTAGGGGCGTTCTAATGAACACACTTATCAGAATAATCGTGATTTTCTTTGCGCTTTCGACGAGCGTCTCTTCCGAGGAAAACCCCAAAACCATTGGGTTTGGGTTTATCTTGAACAATGATTTTTTCGGTGACGGAAAAGATCGCTGGCAAACTGGTAGCCTCTCTACAAGCCGACTATATGGCAGTCTAACATCTGGACAGGTTCCAACCGCATTTGGGGACTTGATCGAAATTCGACTTCAAGATCAGGTTATAAGCCCCAATGACACCACCTCTGCACGACCCGATCGTCAATGGGCTGGTGTTTATTCTTTTGGCTTACACAGCCATTTCCGTGACAATGTTTTTCGGTATTCTCTTGGTATTGATCTGAATATTTTGGGTCCACAAACGGGACTTTTTGATTTCCAAGAAAAACTGCACGAGAGGATAGGCAACGCGCCATTCAATGATGCCATCAAGGATACCGCCATTTCGGACCAAGTTAAGATTTCAGCTTTGACCGAGGTCGCATATCCTTTTGAATTTGGAC
>JALRHZ010000029.1 GCA_023259435.1 Paracoccaceae bacterium
TCTTTGGCGGCACAGGGGATTTGGCCCGTCGCAAAATCTTGCCGGGGCTATTTCGGCGATTTCGTTCCGGTCAAATGACTGGTGGGTCGCGGGTCATCGGTGCTGCCCGCAGTGAACTTACGGTTCAAGAATTCCGTGCGATGGTCAAAGAGGCGATTGTCGAATTCGGTCAGGTCGATCCCGACGCACAAGATCTTGCTGAATTTTTATTGCGGCTTGAGTATGTGACTGTTGACGCAAAAGGCACAGGCGGTTGGGATAATCTGGCACAGATGGTCAATCGCGACACGGTCCGCGCGTTTTATTTCTCGGTTGCGCCCTCACTGTTCGGGGACCTTGCCCAGCGGTTGCATTCCTATGGTATTGCAACCCCAAAAAGCCGCATTGTTGTGGAAAAACCCTTTGGCCGTGACCTTGCCACAGCAAAAGCTTTGAACGCGACTTTGGCCGAGCATTTCAACGAAGGACAGATCTATCGGATTGACCATTACTTGGGCAAAGAAACGGTGCAAAACCTGATGGCGGTGCGGTTTGGCAACATGCTGTTCGAGCCGCTTTGGAATTCCCAATATGTGGATCACGTCCAGATCACGGTTGCCGAAACCGTTGGTGTCGGCGGGCGCGGCGGATATTACGATAAGTCCGGTGCAATGCGTGATATGGTGCAAAACCACCTGATGCAGTTGTTGTGCTTGATCGCGATGGAGCCACCGGCAAAATTCGACCCAGACGCCGTGCGCGACGAAAAGCTGAAAGTAATCCGCGCTCTTGACCCAGTTGAGGCACATCATATCGTGCGCGGGCAATATTTGGACACGGAGGATCAGGCTGGCTATCGTGACCATGTGGAAAACCCACGGTCACGAACAGAAAGCTATATCGCGCTGAAAACGCAAATCAGCAACTGGCGTTGGGCCGGCACACCCTTTTACCTAAGAACTGGGAAACGACTTAAGGCGCGCAGCTCTGAAATCGCAGTTGTGTTCAAAGAGACGCCGCATTCCATTTTCGGACCCGAGGCCGGATCACACCGAAACGCATTGGTGATCCGCTTGCAACCTAATGAGGGTATGACAATGGATGTGACAATCAAAGAGCCTGGCCCCGGCGGGATGCGTTTGATTGATGTGCCTTTGGACATGACCTTTGCCGATGCGCTTGGGCCTGATATCGAAGAGGCGCCCGATGCCTATGAGCGTTTGATCATGGATGTGATCCGTGGCAACCAAACCCTGTTCATGCGCGGCGACGAAGTCGAGGCCGCTTGGGAATGGACCGACCCGTTGATTGAGGGGTGGGAAAATAGAAATGATGTGCCAAAAGGTTACGATAGCGGAAGCTCGGGACCAGAGGATGCATTGATGCTCATGCATAGAGATGGTCGCAAATGGAGAGAGATACGGTAATGTATGATCTGATCACATACCCAGACCGCGACATGCTTGTCTTGGATTTGGCCAATAAACTGGCTGATGATATGACAGATGCGCTACACCACAATGAGCGCATCACCATAAGCGTTCCAGGTGGGACAACCCCCGGCCCAATATTCGACGAACTCTCAGCGGTTGATTTGCATTGGGATCGGGTGAATGTGTGTCTCAACGATGAACGTTGGGTGCCGGAGACATCCGAGCGGTCGAATACAACCCTATTGCGCAAGCGGCTCTTGGTGGGCAAAGCCGCAGAGGCAACTTTGCTTCCGATGTATAGTGGCGATGCAACCCCCGAAGAGGGCTTGCCGAAACTGATCCCTGCTTTTGAAAACAGCCTGCCAATTTCGGTGCTTTTGGTCGGGATGGGCGCGGATATGCATACGGCGTCTTTGTTTCCGGGGGCGGATCTGTTGGCCGAGGCCTTGGCCCCAGATGCGCCTATCTTGCTGCCCATGCGCGCAGACGGCGCCCCAGAGCCGCGTATCACCCTCTCTGCACCTATCTTGAACGCCGCCATGCACAAGCATGTCGTCATCTATGGTGACGAGAAGAAAGCCGCGTTGGAACGGGCCAAGAAACTATCAAAAGAACACGCCCCAATTCGTGCGATCCTAGACGGCGCAACGGTACACTGGGCCCCTTAAATTCAATCGGAGATCATATGTTTTCTGAACTTACGCGTTTGGCCGAGGATCGGTCACAGACATCCATTTTGTCCTTGTTTGATGATCACAGAGCCAAAGACTATTCGATCTCGGCGCTGGGGATGCACTTCGATTATTCCAAAACGACCATCGACACAGAGGTGCGTGCCGCCCTGATTGATGTTCTCGAAACTGCCAAAGTCGCGCAAAAACGTGATGCCATGTTTGCGGGCGAAAAAATTAACGACACCGAAGGACGCGCCGTTCTGCATACGGCATTGCGTAACCTCTCAGGCACGCCGGTGTATGTCGATGGCGTGGATGTGATGCCCGAGGTTCTAGAGACCCTTGATCGGATGTCCACCTTTGCCACAGACGTCCGAACCGGTGCGTTCCAAGGGGCGGGCGGCAAGATCACGGATGTGGTCAATATCGGCATCGGCGGGTCTGACCTTGGCCCCGCCATGGCCTGCCTTGCCTTGGCCCCCTATCATGATGGGCCCAAGTGCCATTTCGTCTCGAACGTGGATGGGGCACATATTGCCGATACCCTCAAAGATTTGGACCCCTCCACAACTCTTGTGATCGTGGCATCGAAAACCTTTACGACCATTGAAACCATGACCAACGCCGAAACGGCCCGCGAATGGATGTCTCAGCATGTTTCTCACCCCGCCGCGCAATTCGCGGCCCTCTCAACTGCAGCCGATAAAACATCTGCCTTTGGGATCGATCCCGCGCGAGTCTTTGGATTTGCGGATTGGGTGGGGGGACGTTATTCCATGTGGGGGCCGATTGGCCTTAGCCTGATGATTGCAATCGGACCAGAGGCCTTCAAAGAGGTCCTGTCCGGTGCACATGAGATGGACACACACTTCCGCACGGCACAGGTTCAAGACAATATGCCAATGATGCTGGCTTTGACAGGCATCTGGCACAACCAAGGGTGTGGATATGCCTCCCGCGCCGTTCTTCCCTATGATCAGCGCCTCTCGCGGCTCGCGGCCTATTTCCAGCAGCTTGAGATGGAAAGCAACGGCAAAGGCGTCTCTATGGACGGCCAAGATCTTGGATATAACTCAGGTCCAATCGTGTGGGGCGAACCGGGCACCAATGGGCAGCATGCCTTTTACCAATTGATCCACCAAGGCACCCGCGTCATACCGTGCGAATTCATGGTCGCCGCACAGGCGCATGAACCAAACCTTGCGCATCATCACACCCTTTTGGTCGCAAATTGTTTGGCTCAATCCGAGGCCCTGATGACAGGCCGCTCGATGGACGAAGCACGCGCGCTTATGGCGCAAAAAGGCCTCACAGGCCCCGAGCTGGAACGCCAAGCCCGTCATCGCGTCTTCTCAGGAAACCGGCCGTCAACAACCTTGCTTTATCCCAAACTCACACCCTCGACACTAGGGAAAATAATCGCCCTGTATGAACACCGCGTTTTTGTCGAAGGCGTTATTCTAGGGATCAACAGCTTTGATCAATGGGGGGTCGAACTCGGCAAAGAATTGGCCACAGCACTTGGGCCAATGGTCCAAGGGAAAACACCAGCCACTGAAAAAGATGGCTCTACCCAAAGCCTGATATCCTACATCCACGCCAATAGATCCTAACCCCATATTCTTCATTTTTTGTCCAAAAATATCTCGGGGGTGCGGGGGCAGCGCCCCCGTTTTTAGGCATCAAATCTCGGCGTCATACGCCCCATTTTTGCTCATTGGCTTCAATTGCGGCAATACGCTCTGACGTTTTCGGGTGGCTCATCATCCACGCAGGCATCGTATTTGATTGCCCTGTTAAAGCCTCCAGCTTTTGAAACAATGACTTCTGCGGTTCGGTCCCAAATCCTGCCTTGATCATCACAGCAGAGGCATAGGCATCCGCCTCATATTCGTCGTTGCGCGACAGCCCTGCCATCAAAAGGGTGGCCAAGCCATTGGCCAATATCACACCAACACCGGGAATAATCCGCGACAGCACCAAACCCAAAGCAACCGGAAGGGCATTTTGTCCCGAGAAATCAATCATGCGTTTGCGGGAATGCCCAAGCGCCACATGACCTAATTCATGCGCAATGACACTGGCCAATTCGGGCCCCGTCACCTCTCCTTTGCGATACTTTTGATAAAACCCGCGGGTAATAAAAATGCGACCGTCGGGTGCGGCTAATCCATTGACGGGGTCAATCTCGTAAATGTGAACTTTTACCTGCGGCACATCCAAAGCCTCGGCCAAACGTTTTAGCGCCGCATCAAAGCTTGGATCCACAAGCAATGTGGATTGCGCATCAAGTGACCGCGCGGTGTTCCACGCGGAAAACTTATACATAACAAGCCCCATAATTAGGGCCATGAAGATAGGACCAACAAGTGTCATAGGCTGAATATGGGGCGGTAGGGCCTTGGGATCAAGATAGCTGATGTCAGAACCTAGTTAAGTCACAGACCGTCTCGGCCTAAGATACCAATACCACACACGGTAGGTTTCCAGAACAGCCAAGGGAACAAAATGGACAAGTGCGGGCCCCAAACCACCCCAATCATGCAAAGCAGCCCAATGAAGCAGTGTCAGAACTGCAGCCAGATAAGTTGTGCGCTGTAGCGTCTTCCAAGAGGGTCCCATGCGCCTTACAAAGTAATCCATCGAGGTAACGGCGAGTGGTATGAAAATCACAAAGGCCAGCCAACCCGTCCAGATATAGAGTTTTGGCAAATCAGCGACAATGCGCGCAGCCGTGCCCTCGTCAAATAGATAAAGCAGCGTGTGCATGGCCGCATACCCAAAAGCGGCGACGCCAAAATAGCGGCGGTTTTTCTTAAGCCACTGAGGCCCACGCCATCCGCGAAACAACAGTGTCAAAGGAGACGCAAGCATCGCGATGATTAAAAAGCGTGCCGAGAACTCACCAGTTGGGTGGAGCAAGCCACGGATAACCTTTGGATCATCCGACAGTGTAATTTGAAGAGAAAAACCAAATGCCGGAAGAGCCAACAGAAGCCAAAGCCAATAAGGGGACAGACGAGACACAGTATTACCTTTCCACGAGTTCTAGGGACAAAAGAAGCAATGATACCGATACGATGGCGCCGGCACGTTCCGTCGCAGAAAATGCTACAAAAGTCGAAATTTCCGAAAAGAGCGACTAGCGCAACAGTTACAAAAGTGCACGTCACAGAGCGCTACACACATTCGGTTTCACAATCTACAGAAACAATTATCTTGTAGTATTAGGTCCTGAGCCTAACGCACCAACTCTTTCATTCCGCGTTCTAGCCCTTCTAAGGTCAAGGGTACCATGCGGTCCTCGAATATGGTCCGGATCATCGAAATTGAATGGGTATAGTCCCATTGACGTTCTGGTAGGGGGTTGATCCAAAGATGTGACGACCACTGCGCGCGGGCGCGTTCAAGCCAGACTTGTCCTGCCTCTGCATTGTAATGCTCATTCGCGCCGCCCGCATAGGCGATTTCATAGGGCGACATGCTGGCATCTCCGACAAAGATACATTTGTAATCCGGCCCATAGGTGCGCAGGACCTCATGGGTGGGCACTTGTTCATTCCATCTTCGGGCATTGTCTTTCCAAACGCCCTCGTAAAGGCAATTATGGAAATAATAGTATTCGAGATGTTTGAATTCGCTCCGTGCCGCGGAAAACAATTCTTCGACAATTTTGATATGCGGATCCATTGAGCCGCCCACATCCAAAAACAATAAGACCTTGACTGCGTTTCGTTTCTCGGGCCGTGTTTGCACATCCAAATAGCCGTGCTCGGCCGTGGCACGGATGGTTCCGTCTAGGTCAAGCTCTTGTGCAGCCCCATCTCTTGCCCACTTACGCAGTCGTTTCAGCGCAACTTTGATATTTCGTGTCCCGATTTCGACACTGTCATCTAGGTTTTTAAATGCGCGTTTGTCCCACACTTTAACCGCGCGTTGGTGGCGGCTTTCTTTTTGTCCGATCCGAACGCCTTCGGGATTATAACCATAGGCGCCAAAGGGCGAGGTGCCGGCGGTGCCAATCCATTTGCTTCCACCTTGGTGACGGCCTTTTTGCTCACGCAGCCGCTCCTTTAGGGTTTCCATCAGCTTATCAAACCCACCCAAGGCCTCGATCTCGGCTTTTTCTTCTTCGGAGAGAAATTTCTCAGCAAGCTTTTCAAGCCACTCTTTTGGCAGGTCGACGGCCTCGATCACATCATCCGCAGAGATCTCTGACAGGCCTTCGAACGATTGAGCGAATGCCACATCAAACCGATCAAGATGCCGTTCGTCTTTGACCATAATCGTGCGGCCAAGATAATAGAATGCTTCCATGTCATAGGTGGTGAGACCTGCATGAACGCCTTCTAAAAATCCCAGATATTCACGCAAAGAAACCGGGATGCCATGTTTTCGGAGATTTTCGAAAAACGGCAGAAACATTTAGATAACTGTGCGATCCAAGATCAAAGTGATGATAAATGCAACGATTGCAAATATCAAAAAGTACACAGCGCCGTATTGCAGCATGTCTGCTGTGTTGCCGTTTTTCTTTTTCGCCGTACGTGCCCCGAGAAGGGCACCGATAATACCAGCAATGAGATACATGTATCTTTATCCGTTGTTACGCTTAATCGGGTTCAAAGCATGTATGTCGCGGAAACGATCATACAAGTTTTCTGTTGAACCAAATCCGTAACGTGCCCAAACGGTGCTGTCCAGTCTTACCGCACGGGCGCGACCATGTTGACCAGTCATATCCAAAGCTTCGGCCTGCAAGAGCATCAAAGTCGACAAAAGGGCCGCGTTTTCATAAGACTGCGCCGTAGCGATCGCAGGAGATAGCAGAACCAGCGCATCACTTGCTTGACCGCGCGCCAAATAGAAGGATGCGATTTGTCCTGCGACATAAGCGGAATGCAAGCTTGTGTAGGTGCCGTTCATGCGAAACGCGCTGTCGGCGAGATGATAGAGTTTTTCGGCCTGGGCAAAGTTTGAATTTTGCAAAATCCGCGCAAGGGCGAAATAGCTAAAGCCAAGGCGATGATCGTTCCAACCTGCGCGCCGTGCGATATCGACTGCGGCTTGTGCTGCGGTCATGCGATCAGCGGCAAATCCACCGCTCATGGCCTTTTGAACGTTCACTTTCCATGCAAGGGGTGTATTCGCCATAGTTTTAGGGGAAATAGACTGTCCCCTTGGGTTGATGCGGGCAAAGATGCTAGGCAGCTTGGCTAGGACCTCTGCGCGTGACATTCCGCTGCGCAAGGCCGGATCATAGGCTGCCTTGAGGATCATCATGTCAAATGATGTCAAAACGGTATGCACATTGTCGTCATTATAGATCGAGTAATTAAGACGATACAGGTCGTTCAAAGGTCCGAGGGCTTGGGAAAATTCTTCGTGCAAACAATCCCGCACGTTCTGCGGGGCGCCATCACTTGGGACAAATACCGACATGGTTTGACGGGCCGTCAGTCCCGACCAGCTAACAGCCTTGGTGCCGCGCTTCATCCGATATTCAGAAAGCGATGTGACGTTTGGTGCAACAAAGCAGGCGGCATTTGGGATCACACTGTGAATTGTACGGGTTGGAACCGCATGCACCATTATATTTGCGGTCTTGTTCTTGCTATAAAAAATATCAAGATTTGCCTCGGATCGTAGTCGCGCAATCAGGCGTGTTAAATCACTTGCTAGACTTGGTGGCGCTGGTGTTGCGATGCTGACCGAGATTGGACCCTCGAACCGCGTAAAGCGGGGCAGGGCCGTTCCATTTTCAAGCTGAAAATTGAGGTCCACAAAATCGCGCACGAGGTCTTGGTTTGAAAACGCCTTTGCAATGCCGCGTTTTTCAGGGAACGGATTATAGCTAAGCGCCCCTGACGCTGATGGATCCAATAAATGAACATCTCCGCGCGTAATGTCCTGCGCAGGTCCACCTGGCAGGCATGCTCCGAGGAGTATACAGATTGGTAAAAAAAATCGACGCATATTCATTTCCCAAACAGTTGTAGTTAACCAAAAGACAATAATCTATATCGCCTTTCGGATAAGTTTGGAAAAATGGTTAGGGGGGCATTCAGGCCACAATGTGGCTAATTCCAGAAAATTCACCTAGAAAGTGTATTTTCTTTGCCACATTTCATGCTTCGCGAAAATTTTCAAGTGTCACGAGTTGCGCCGCGCCAAGAATGCAAGCCTTTCAAACAGGTGCACGTCTTGCTCATTTTTCAAGAGCGCCCCATGCAATTTTGGCAGAGCCGTTGCGCCATCTCTCTTTAGATCCTCGGGCGAGATGTCTTCGGCAAGCAAAAGCTTTAGCCAATCCAGCACCTCAGACGTGGACGGTTTTTTCTTTAACCCCGGTTGTTCGCGGATTTCAAAGAACTGGGTCAATGCCGTTGTGAGGAGGGATGATTTAATGTCCGGAAAATGGACTTGAACGATTTGCTGAAGCGTTTCCATATCGGGAAACTGGATATAATGGAAAAAACACCGACGCAGAAACGCATCGGGAAGCTCTTTTTCGTTATTCGACGTGATGATCACAATCGGGCGGTTCACTGCACGAATTGTTTCGCCGGTTTCATAGACATGAAATTCCATCCGGTCCAATTCCTGAAGGAGGTCATTTGGGAATTCGATATCGGCTTTGTCAACTTCATCAATCAACAGAACGCATTTTTCGCCCGATTGAAACGCCTCCCACAGTTTGCCCTTCTTGATGTAGTTGGCAACATCATGAACACGCGCGTCTCCCAATTGCGAATCTCTAAGGCGGCTCACGGCATCATATTCATATAGCCCTTGTTGTGCCTTGGTGGTCGATTTGATGTTCCACTCAATCATCCGAAGACCAAGCCCTTGGGACACTTGTCGCGCAAGTTCGGTTTTACCCGTCCCGGGCTCGCCTTTGATTAACAAAGGACGTTCAAGCGTGATTGCGGCATTCACGGCAATCATTAGGTCATCAGTTGCCACATATGTATCGGTGCCGGAGAATTTCATAATCTGCCTCATTTGGGTATATTTCGCTTATCATAACCGCGCTATCACAAAGCCGCAATTAGGAGATATTTGGGGTGACAAAGTGCCCTTGGGAGAGTAAAGGGGTCACATGATTTTAGAGTGGAGTCGTGAAACATGACGACAGGTGAGCGGCTCAGGGGAGATGAAATGAAACAAAATGTGTTCCTGCCCGATGATTACCAACCGGCAGAAGACGAGCCGTTTATGAACGATCGTCAGCTAGAGTATTTTCGCAGAAAACTCATTAACTGGAAGAACGATCTTTTAACGGATTCGAAAGAAACGATTGAGGTTTTGCAGGGAAATACACGCAACATCCCTGATGTTACTGATCGCGCAAGCGAAGAGACGGACCGCGCATTGGAATTGCGCACGCAAGATCGTCAAAGAAAGTTGGTTGCAAAGATCGATGCAGCGCTGCGTCGGATTGATGATGGTGAATACGGCTATTGCGAAGTCTCTGGCGAGCCCATCTCATTGAAACGCCTTGATGCGCGTCCCATCGCAACAATGAGCCTTCAAGAGCAAGAGCGTCATGAGCGACGCGAAAAAGTCCACCGCGACGATTAATAGATAAAGGAAGCCGAGCGATTGCTCGGCTTTTTCGTATGATGCGGCATCAGATTTCTATCATTGGAGCGGGTCTGGGTGGCCTCACAAGTGCATTATGTCTTGCGCGGACCGGTCATGATATTACCGTCTACGAGCAAAGTGACGCCCTAACAGAAGTCGGCGCAGGCATTCAGCTTACCCCGAACGCCATGGCTGTTTTGACAGACCTCGGCCTAGAGCGCGACGTGATAGAGCGCTCTCTACCCAACAGTTCAGTGGTTTTGCGCGATTACAAATCCTCTCGGAACATTGTGACTGTGGGATTTGATCCCCGACTTGGGGCGTTTCGGTTTATTCACCGAGCTGATCTCTTGGAGATTTTGGTCCGTGCATGCGAGGTAGCGGGCGTGCAACTGTGCCTTGGCAAGCGATTAAAACGGTATGAGGCCAAATCAAATACACTGACATTCGAAGACGGCACCATGGTGACCTCGACCTTAGTTGTTGGGGCAGATGGGGTGAAATCCGTCCTCCGAAAAGAGCTTTTCGGTCGGCATGCTCCGTTCTTTACTGGTCAAACCGCATGGCGTGCCATTGTCCCAAACACGGTGGGTCATCCTGAGTGCGCGATTTTGCGGATGGCACCAAAACGACATGTCGTTAGCTATCCTTTGCGGGGCGGGGCCGATGTCAATCTTGTCCTTATCCAAGAAAAGTTCGGTTGGACGGACGAAGGGTGGTCAGTCCCAAGTACGCGCGATGCTGTGCAAGAGGCCTTTGGCGATTTTTCCGCAGATATGCCTGAGTTGATCGCAGGCATAGATAAGGTGTTTCATTGGGGATTGTTTCGACATCAGGTCGCCAACCCTATGATCAAAGGGGCGGCTGTTTTGCTCGGCGATGCCGCGCATCCGACTTTGCCGTTTATGGCGCAAGGGGCGAATATGGCGATAGAGGACGGTATGATCTTGGCGCGCTGTATAGGTGCCTATTCTAATGTGGATCAGGCGTTACACGCCTATCAGGCCGCACGATTTGAGCGTGTCTCAAAGATTGTGGCGGCGGCAAACGGAAATGCGTGGAAATATCACCTCTCATTCGCGCCTCTACGCCGCGCCGCACAGATGGGATTATGGACGATTGGCAAAGTTGCGCCCAATGCTTTGTCCAAAAGCTTTGACTGGATCTATTCGTATAATCCGGTCACAGCACAGGTTTAGATATCGAACTCTGCCCAAACCGGTACGTGATCACTAGGCTTTTCTTCGCCACGCACGTTCTTATCAATCCCGCAGTTGGTCATGAGGTCGGCACAACTAGGGGTCATCAGAATGTGGTCAATGCGAATTCCAAGGTTTCGGTTCCATGCGCCGGCCTGATAATCCCAAAATGAATAGTGTCCACCGCCAAAATGGGTGGTGCGAATGGCATCGGTAAAGCCAAGATTTACAATCTTGCGATAGGCATCACGGCTTGGCTGCATGAACAAGGCATCATGCGTCCAATCTGAGGGCGACGCCGCATCTTCGGCCTGTGGGATGATATTGTAATCGCCCGCCATCACTGCGGGCATTTCGGCCTCCATGAGGTCTTTGGCACGGTCATACAGACGCGCCATCCACGCCAGTTTATAGTCATATTTTGGACCAGGGGCTGGGTTGCCATTGGGCAGATATAGGCCGCAAATCCGAATGGCTTGTGTCCCGCATACAGTTGCCTCGATCCAGCGTGCCTGCTCGTCCTCGGGATCACCGGGCAAACCGCGGGTGACATCTTCAAGCGGCCATTTTGACAATATTGCGACGCCATTAAACGACTTTTGACCATGGGTCTCGACATGATAGCCGCGGTCTTCGAAAATTTCCTTGGGGAACAAATGATCCTGCGATTTGATCTCTTGCAACACCACGACATCGGGCTGTGCCGCATCAAGCCACCGAGGCAGAGCCTCAATTCTTGCTTTGATCCCATTGATGTTGAACGTTGCAAATTTCATAGAAATCTCCTTTTCGGACTGCCTTCTTTAACCATTGTTAAAGTCGCAAGACAAGGATGTTCCACGCGCAATCGCTCTGACGGGGATCAGGTAAAGTACCCGACTTCGCAGATTTTTTCGATTTTTCCAATTATATAAAAATTCTCGAAAACAATGAGTTGAGGGGAATAATTCATCCAAATATCCAGATTGCAACTTAAAATTTAAAAATTTTACTTGAATACAACCTAAAGGTGTTTTTACACTTGAGTATCAACTAAGGAGGTTGCCATGCAGACTTTATTGAAAACGCCACTCCAGCAAGACACCGAACCAAAGTTACATGACGTTGGCTTATTTTCGGGGGGAGGTGTTGATCTCTTTACCTCTGGGTCAGCGCCGGTACATATGTCTGACACCGATCTTTCCATCCAAGGCAGTTTGGCACATCGAGGTGAGACCGTATCATTGTTTACATCTCGATCACAGTCCAATGCGGATCAGGATCAAATCACCGGTCAGGCTGTGTCGTTGTTCACATCTGGATCCTAATCCAAGTTTAACATGCTCCCCTGTCCAAGTTATCGTCACTCACTCACTCACTCACTCACTTTCAGGCCCGAGGATAGCTTGGACAAAAAATTACTCAGATTATCAATTTGAGTCCGCAGATTGCGCATAACCTATAGGGGTTACATTATTATCAAACACTACTGTAGGAGGTGTTTGGTAATGTTAATGAGTGAAAAAGTAACCGAAATAGAGTTTGTAACTAAGACTTCGTATGCCGACCGGTTGGAGCAAGTCGAAAAGACAATTCTGTCGGGGGCCGAGGTTTTATTTGGAAGTAGCTGTCTCGCAGTTGATCTAAAGAATGCGGACATGATCAGTGGTCATCAGTGCGCTCTATTCGGCAGTTCATGCTAAAGAAATTGAATTTTCCCGATCTTAGATAGTATTAAATCGGGTCATATTCAAAATGCTCTGGCATTGCGCGTTTTCGTAGAATGCCAGAGGTTTATGATATTTTTGAGGTGACGTAGATGAGTAATATCTTAACGTTCCCAAACGTTTCAGTTGGCTTTGATCCAACATCGCGTCCCTGTGGGTTCGGCGCCTTGGCAGAGTGTGTATTGCGGCACAGACACCCAAAGCACAACGCCTATTGGCTAAAAGAAAATGCAGAAATCCTCAATGTTTTGGCCAGTATTCCCTCTTGTGTTTCTGGGCCTGTTCGAACCGATGTCCTTGGTGTGTATCAGCAAACATATGCAGACCTTTTTGAAGAATTGAAGTTTTTCCCTCAATATTATCGCTTTTATCTGTCCATGTTGCTGGACCTTGAAAAACTGGGTTTTGAGGGGGATCTTGGGCAAAAAGCGGTCGAGTTTGTAGTTGCTCATAACTTGGTAGAAACAGAATTGTCCGACCTGCAGCGCGCTGAGGGCGCAAGGTTGATTGCACGGCGCGGGATACACGGCTGGCAAGATGATCTCGTTGCGCGGTTGATCCGGTTCGCAGCCCGGTCCGAAACCTTTGCGGTTCCAAACAAAAAAGCGTGCTATGAACTAACACATATTGTGTTTTATCTCACGGATTATGGTCGCGTTCCGTTTATTTTGGCGGACGACGTCGAGCTATCTTTGATTTTTTCTGGCCTATTTGCATTCTTGGATGAGGATGCCGATCTCTTGGCAGAAGTGTGCCTGTCGCTCATGTTCATTGGAAAAGATGTGCCAGAGATTTGGCAACATTGGTTGCGTGCGCAGCGTCTGCAGTTTCAGGTGGAATACGGCACAGCCCCATCACAAATCGACGCGTATCACACCTTTTTGATGGTCGAGTGGGACGCGCTTAGCTCTGGCGCCGAGGAGCCCGTTCTCGATCTGCGTCCGGCACCAATGCAATTTTTCGCGCCGCGTAAACACGCAAATCTCATTACGCATGTGTCGCTTTATCTTTTGAATTTAAGCGGCAAGCGCACGGGGAACTGGGACCGAGATAGATCACATATTTTCGACAGGTTAACTCCCATGGGAACAGCCCTGCTAGAGCAAGCCATTCTAAGCACGCCGCATTTTGAGGCGTTCTATGAGGGGTTTGCCCGTGCGGATGTGTCGTCTGAGAGTGTTTTGCTGGGGGGCATGGGAGGGGCCGATGTATGATACAAAATATGTTCAGCTTAATCCAGAATGAGTAGCGCAGGGATTTGCGTAATTTTGTATACGTACGTTTAGGGGTTTTGTATGACCACAGATTTGAACATAAAACCGCAATATGTTGGGTATCTCATTGTCATAGGGTTCACCCTATGCGCAGCTTTTGCGGATACATTGGTACTTGGACTTGCACGAGAGCTTCCTTGGGCACAGGTTCATGTATTTAGTCATTTTGTATTATTGTTTATATGTCTCATGCCGGTTTTTCTTGGCAAAGACTTTTCGGTTTTTCGGACCAATTTTCCATGGCTTATGACCCTGCGCGCTTTGGCTTCGATGTTGATGCTCTGGGCCTATTTTACGGCATTTAAATCTGTAACACTCTTTGAATTTTTCACGATCATTTCCCTGTTGCCGCTCATGAGTTCGCTATTGTCCTTTATCTTTTTGCGAGAAAGATTGTCGAAATGGGGCGTGTTCTCGGTATTTTTAGGAAGCGGTGCAATGGTTTGGGGGTTCTTGATCGCCGGACAAGAGTTTTCGAGCGGAACAGTTTTCTGTTTGCTTGGCGTATTTTTTAGCAGCGTTGCATTGATGGTCTCGCGCTATATTCAGCGTCGTGAAGACGCGACCTATGCTTTGGTGTTTTATCCCACCTTGGGCATTGTTATCTTGCCATATGCGATCTCAAACGAACCTTTGGCGGAACTCTCGAATGTGCAATGGATCGAGCTTGTGGGGTATTCAGTATTATTAGTGATCACTCGTCTTTTGATGCCCTTGGCCAGTAAATTTCTCGAAGTATCAAAAATGACAGTTGTCATGAATGTTCAGTTGGTTTGGGTTTTTGCGCTTGAGATTGTATATTTCGGGGCGGTTCCCACGGGAACCCAAGTTGCGGTCTCTGGCACGATAACCTTATCCGCCATTGTTATGGTTCTAATGGGCTCGGCCGCGTCAGGTGAGAGCGAGGTCTTGTTAGAAAGTGGTGGGCCAACCTCCACCTAATATCTTTAAATAGAAAAGCTTGTACCGCATCCACATGCGCTTGTCGCGTTGGGGTTTTCGATCACAAAACGTGCACCGATCAATCCATCGGAAAAGTCGATAACAGCATTTTGCAAAAAGGGCAGGGACGCGGGATCAACCACGACCTTTTGGCCCTGACCTTCTAATATCAGGTCCTCGTCGGATGGGGTATCAAGTTTGATTTCATATTGAAACCCAGAACACCCACCGCCTTCAACGGCAACGCGCAGGGCTTGGCCGTTTGCGGCGGCGTCCACTTCTGACAATCGCGAAAACGCGCGGTCCGTAACTTTTGGGGGCAGTTGCATGTTGAACTCCGGGTTAACAATCTGACGTAATACACATATAGTACTTTAAAAGAAGTGGGACAAGAAAGGCAGTTCCCGAAATGCAGGCAAAATTCGCATCACGTCCAGAAAATTCTCGGGGGCGATTATATCCCGAAACGCTTTCCACCTTTCGATCCTGTTTCCAAAGGGACAGAGATCGCATCATTCATTGTAGTGCGTTTCGACGGCTAAAGCACAAAACCCAAGTGTTTGTGGAACATGAAGGCGATTATTTCAGAACCCGCTTGACCCACTCGATAGAGGTGGCACAGGTCGCCCGTACCTTGGCGGGAACGCTTGATTTGAACGAAGAATTGGCCGAGGCGATTGCCTTGGCGCATGATCTTGGGCACACCCCCTTTGGCCATACAGGCGAGGATGCTCTGGACGCGTTGATGGCCCCCTTTGGCGGGTTTGATCATAACGCGCAGGCGGTGAAAATTGTCACCGACCTAGAACGCCACTATGCAGAGTTTGATGGCCTGAACCTGACATGGGAAACCCTAGAGGGGCTGGCCAAACACAATGGTCCGGTCACAGGCGAATTGCCCTATGCGCTAGAGAGGTCTAACCGCCGCCATGACCTTGAACTACACACCTATGCCAGTGCAGAAGCACAGGTTGCGGCTTTGGCGGATGATATTGCCTATAACCATCATGATATTCATGATGGGCTGCGGGCCGAGTTGTTTTCCTCGGACGAGGTGGCTGAATTGCCTATTCTACGCGATTGTTTCGCCGAAGTGGATCGCAAATACCCACGTCTTAACTATTATCGTCGTCGACATGAGGCCCTGCGCCGCTTTTTCGGTGTCATGGTCGAAGACGTTATTTCGGTCAGTCGGAAAAACATCGCACAGGTCGATCCCCAGTCCGCACAGGACATTCGTGATTGCGGCGCGCAGCTTGTGAAATTTTCAGATGGGATTTGGGCCGATCTCAAGGTCTTGCGCCAGTTTTTGTTTACGCGCATGTACCGCGCCCCATCTGTGGTCGTGGTGCGAAAAGAAGTTACTGCGATGATCAATGAGCTTTTCCCCCTTTACATGTCGCGACCAGATCTGTTGCCTCGTAAGTGGAAAGAAGAGGTGGATGCGGTTGCAAGTGAAATAGAATTGGCACGTATCGTCTGCGATTATATCGCGGGAATGACGGATCGATTTGCCATTCAACAACACGAGGCATTGATCCAAAAGTAACGAATAAAGGGGCTAGGGATGGCAACTCAGGCAATCGGGATAGATCCGGTCACAACGCTTGCGATTGTGGGGGCGTTGGGGGTTGGGTCGCAACTCTTGGCGTGGCGTCTCAATATTCCGGCAATTGTGTTGATGTTGGTCTCGGGTGTTGTTGCGGGGCCTGTTTTGGGCCTCATTAACCCCATGCGCGACTTGGGCGAGATTACAAGCGCGATGATCTCGATTGCGGTGGCCGTGATTTTGTTCGAAGGCGGTTTGACGCTGAATTTCAAGACTCTGAGCGATGCCTCAAAAGGGGTGACGCGCCTTGTGGTGATTGGGGCGCCTCTGGGCTGGCTGACCTCGACTTTGGCGCTGTACTATGGCGCGGGCTTGGGCTGGCCCTCTGCGATTGTGTTTGGTGGTATCATGATCGTTACGGGGCCAACGGTGATTGCGCCTTTGTTACGCCAAGCGCGTTTGCCACATCGCCCCGCTGCCCTGTTGCAATGGGAGGCAATCGTAAATGATCCCATCGGCGCCTTGGCGGCAGTCCTCGCCTTTGAGGTGGTTCTGGTCATCAACCTGACCACAACTGCGGGGCAGGCCGCCACGATTTTTGCAGCGGGCATATTCGTCTCAACGCTGGCAGGGCTTGCCGCCGGATATGGGCTTGCCGCCGGATTTAGACGGGGATGGGTGCCGGAATACATGAAGGTTCCTGTCCTATTCGTTGTTTTGATTGCAATTTTTGCGCTGTCAAACATTGTGCTGCACGAAAGCGGCCTTTTGGCTGTGACCGTCATGGGGATTGTCTTGGCGAATGCCAACCTCCCAAGCTATGGCGAACTGCTGCGCTTTAAGGAACACGCCACGGTGCTTTTGGTGTC
Organism: Paracoccaceae bacterium; assembly: GCA_023259435.1. Classification (GTDB taxonomy): domain Bacteria; phylum Pseudomonadota; class Alphaproteobacteria; order Rhodobacterales; family Rhodobacteraceae; genus JALRHZ01. The sequence goes on from JALRHZ010000029.1 coordinate 17,213, forward strand.
GGGTGTTTTTATCCTTCTGGCCTCGAGCCTTGATTTCGCCTCGCTTGGTGCCTTGAACTGGCAAGCGGGACTATTTGTGGCCTTGGTCGTCTTGGTCGCGCGGCCTGTTACGGTCATGATCTCTCTGATTAAGACAGACATCCCAATGCGTGAGCGTCTCTTGGTGGCCCTTACAGGACCACGCGGTGTTGTTCTGGTTGCGGTGGCAGGGCTATTTGGCGAACGCCTGAGCGAGATTGGATATGCCGATGGTGCCTTGATCGCGCCGCTTGCCTTTGTGCTGGTCTCTGTCACGGTGGTCTTGCATGGATTTACGTTGGTGCCACTTGCGCGTTTTCTGGGGCTGTCGCGCAAAACGGGCTCCTCTGTGATTGTTGTCGGCGCGACGAGTTGGGGGATGGGCTTTGCCAAAGCCCTGAACGACATGGGGGTTCAGGTGGTCTTGGCGGATAAAAACTACCGCAATCTGCGTGCAGCCCGAACCGAGGGAATTCCGCATTTTTACGGAGATATCCTGTCGGAGGCCGCCGAGCATCATATGGATTTGCACAATTATGACCTGTTGTTCGCAGTCTCGGAAAGTGATGATTACAACACGTTGGTGACAACAGATTTCGCCCCCGAATTTGGAAGGTCCTCTGTGTTCCAGATCGCGCGCGAACGGGAAGGCGCCACGCGCTATGCTTTGCCTGCGACATTGGGCGGGCGCGGATTTGGCAATGGCATGACCTATCTAGAAGGGCTTGAAAAATCGCGCCAAGGATGGCGGTTCAAAGTGACAAACATCTCCGAAGATTTTGATATTGTGGCATGGCGTGCGGCAAACCCCGAGGGAATTGTAATTGCATGGAGCAGTGACGCGCGATTGCATATTGCCGAAACCAACGGCAAGTTTCCCGCTGTTCCCGCAGGCGCAAAACTTCTTGCCTTTGTCCCGCCTGTTACAAATTCCGAGAAAAAACCGATCTAAGGCGAGTGAGAAGGCCCCGTTCAGGTGGCTTAGCCATTGACCTGCTTGCTGCGCGTGATAAACCGCCCTCACGCGTAAAAAGGACCTCGTTCTATGAATTTGTTCACAGATATCCGTGCATCTGTTTTGGATGCTCTGTCAAAAATGGTTTCTTCTGGTGATTTGCCAGAAGGGTTGGATTTTGCAAATGTTGCAGTAGAACCCCCCCGAGATCCGTTACATGGCGATATGGCAACCAATGCGGCGATGGTTTTGGCCAAGCCTGCGGGCAAAAAGCCGCGTGATATTGCCGAAACCTTGGCGGCCTTGTTGATTGCCGATGATCGCATCACATCGGCGGATGTGGCCGGGCCTGGATTTTTGAACCTGCGTTTGTCTGCGGATGTGTGGCAATCTGTTGTCTTGGCCGCCCTCAGCAAAGGTGCGGCGTTTGGTCAATCCGATATGGGCGCCGGCAAACGTGTGAACGTTGAATATGTCTCGGCCAACCCAACGGGACCTTTGCACGTCGGGCACACACGCGGCGCGGTTTTTGGCGATGCTTTGGCAAGCCTGTTGGATTATGCGGGCTATGACGTCACACGCGAATATTATATCAACGACGGCGGCGCGCAGGTCGATGTTTTGGCGCGCTCTGTCTATTTGCGCTATCTTGAGGCGCATGGACAAGAGGTCGCCTTTGAAGATGGTACATACCCTGGTGATTATTTGGTGCCGGTGGGCGAGGCCCTAAAGGCCAAAGTCGGTGATGCCTATGTGGGCAAAGGCGAAGAGGTTTGGCTAACTGAGGTGCGCGAATTCGGCACGGCCGCCATGATGGAGCTGATCCGTCAGGATTTGGCGCAATTGGGCGTTCAGATGGATCACTTCTTTAGCGAGAAATCCCTGTATGGCACTGGCCGGATTGAGGCCGCTATCGATGATTTGAAATCCAAGGGATTGATTTATGAAGGCGTGCTTGAGCCGCCAAAAGGCAAAAAGCCCGAAGATTGGGAGCCGCGCGAACAAACCTTGTTCAAGTCAACCGAACATGGCGACGACGTGGATCGCCCTGTGATGAAATCTGATGGCAGCTGGACCTATTTCGCGCCGGATATCGCGTATCATTATGACAAAGTCAGCCGTGGATACGATCTATTGATTGATGTCTTTGGCGCCGATCACGGTGGATATGTCAAACGGATGAAGGCCGCTGTCTCGGCATTGTCAGGCGGTCAGACGCCTCTTGATATCAAGCTGTGCCAGTTGGTGAAGCTGTTCAAAAACGGCGAG